>NZ_JBFUHM010000008.1:0-139801 GCF_056402395.1 Peribacillus sp. P4_B1 | reverse complement strand
CGAGAGGACCGGGATGGACGCACCGCTGGTGTACCAGTTGTCTTGCCAAAGGCATAGCTGGGTAGCTACGTGCGGACGGGATAAGTGCTGAAAGCATCTAAGCATGAAGCCCCCCTCAAGATGAGATTTCCCATGGCGCAAGCTAGTAAGATCCCTGAAAGATGATCAGGTTGATAGGTCAGAGGTGGAAGCGTGGCGACATGTGGAGCTGACTGATACTAATAGATCGAGGACTTAACCAACGCTTTTWAAAAAATGAAATACCTTCTTATTATCTAGTTTTGAAGGAATGAAAATTTCTTCTTGCATTTTCTCAAAAAGACGTTATAATAATATATGTCTTGAAAAAATGTTAACAATGTTTGGTGACGATAGCGAAGAGGTCACACCCGTTCCCATTCCGAACACGGCAGTTAAGCTCTTCAGCGCCGATGGTAGTTGGGGGTTTCCCCCTGTGAGAGTAGGACGTCGCCAAGCTTATATTGTTCCGCAGTAGCTCAGTGGTAGAGCATTCGGCTGTTAACCGAACGGTCGTAGGTTCGAGTCCTACCTGCGGAGCCATTATTGGAGAGCTGTCCGAGTGGCCGAAGGAGCACGATTGGAAATCGTGTAGACGGGTAACCCTGTCTCAAGGGTTCAAATCCCTTGCTCTCCGCCATTTTACAACTGGCCCGTTGGTCAAGCGGTTAAGACACCGCCCTTTCACGGCGGTAACACGGGTTCGAATCCCGTACGGGTCACCATTTAGACAACATATTGGAGGATTAGCTCAGCTGGGAGAGCATCTGCCTTACAAGCAGAGGGTCGGCGGTTCGATCCCGTCATCCTCCACCATTTTCAATAAAATCAGGTTGTTTCTACATAATGGATTGATTATTCACCCCATTGAAACACTCAACACGAAAACCTGATGCATAATAGCAACATTATTAACGTCGCGGGGTGGAGCAGTCCGGTAGCTCGTCGGGCTCATAACCCGAAGGTCGCAGGTTCAAATCCTGTCCCCGCAATCTATGGTCCCGTGGTGTAGCGGTTAACATGCCTGCCTGTCACGCAGGAGATCGCGGGTTCGATTCCCGTCGGGACCGCCATTTTTATTGCTTGGCTCAGTAGCTCAGTCGGTAGAGCAAAGGACTGAAAATCCTTGTGTCGGCGGTTCGATTCCGTCCTGAGCCACCATAGTAGTGCCGGTGTAGCTCAACTGGTAGAGCAACTGACTTGTAATCAGTAGGTTGGGGGTTCAAGTCCTCTTGCCGGCACCATGTTTCATCCATATGCGGAGGGGTAGCGAAGTGGCTAAACGCGGCGGACTGTAAATCCGCTCCTTAGGGTTCGGCAGTTCGAATCTGCCCCCCTCCACCATCTTACAGGGGTATAGTTTAAAGGTAGAACAGAGGTCTCCAAAACCTCCAGTGTGGGTTCGAGTCCTACTACCCCTGCCAATTTAAATCTTATAATGGCGGTTGTGGCGAAGTGGTTAACGCACCTGATTGTGGTTCAGGCATTCGTGGGTTCGATTCCCATCAGTCGCCCCATTTTTTAACAAATCATGATATAATGAATACAACGTTAATGGGCTATAGCCAAGCGGTAAGGCAACGGATTTTGATTCCGTCATGCGAAGGTTCGATCCCTTCTAGCCCAGCCATATGCGAAAGTAGTTCAGTGGTAGAATACAACCTTGCCAAGGTTGGGGTCGCGGGTTCGAATCCCGTCTTTCGCTCCAAAAACGTTGGCGGCATAGCCAAGCGGTAAGGCAGAGGTCTGCAAAACCTTTACCACCGGTTCGATTCCGGTTGCCGCCTCCAACATACATGCCGGTGTGGCGGAATTGGCAGACGCGCACGACTCAAAATCGTGTTCCTCTGGAGTGCCGGTTCGACCCCGGCCACCGGTATCATGAAAGCTTTAGAATCAGGACTTCAACGTCAACGTTGAGGTCTTTTTTCTGTTTTCTTAATACGACAAAAATAACTCAGAATCGTGTGCCTCGAATCGTATGCCGCGCTTAAGTTTAGGAGGTAATTATGGGAAGAAGAGGAGATCTGTCTAAAGAAGAATTAAAAATTATAATAAAGAGAATAAACGACGAGGAAGCTTTTGAAGTTTTCTATAGAGATTGTTATTTAAGGAATCTAAGGCCAGCAACAATCGACTATTATAAGAACGAATTTATAGCTGCTATTAAAACTCTCAATAAACAGTTAGTTGAGTGCGAACAAAAAGATTTAGAAGAATTAATTATAAAGAGTAAAAAGTTAATAAAAGTGACGACTATTAATACTAGACTACGTGCTCTACGATCATTTTATAATTTTCTGTATAAAAATAAACATATAGAAACGAATCCGATGAAGAATATTAAATTGTTGAGAGATAGACAAAAGACCATAGAAACTTTAGACAATAAAGAAATTGAGTTATTAATTAAAACGATAAGAAAACAAAAAACATTTGTAGGATTTAGAGACGAAGTAATATTGTTGGTTTTCTTAGATACTGGTGTCCGTTTATCTGAATTAATAGGAATTGAAGTAGAAGACGTAAGAGACAACCGTATAATTATTAGAAAAACCAAAAACTTATTTGAAAGAACGGTCTATTTATCGGAGACTACGCAAGAACAATTAAAAAGATATATTAAAATTAGGGGGACTGTAGGAACTCAGAAATTGTTCATCAATAGAAACGATAACGATTTGAATCCACATAGTATTCAAACGAGATTTGCCAAGTATAGAAAAGAGGCTAATATTAGTAAAAGAGTAGGCCCGCATACTTTTCGTCATACCATGGCAAAGAGAATGATTGTAGCAGGGATAGATGCTTTTAGTTTAATGACTCTTTTAGGTCATCAGGACATGTCTATTACAAAAAGGTATGTAAACTTATGGGGACCTGATATTGAACGAAAGCATGAACAATATGGAGCATTAAAAGGCCTCAAATTATAAAGTGTGTACGAATATGTGTTCGTATATTAAAATAAATTAAAGAGATGGTATATGAGTTTGGCGGCTCTACCATCTCTTAATACATAGCAGAAGATAAGCTTCTACATTCCCATGATAAAAGTTCCTTTCTTCTGTGTCAAGGGAGATAGACAGTAATGAAACTAATGTCGATTTTGAGTGGTCAAGGATTTGTGATGTATAACAAGGATTTAGCACGTTCAGTATCAATAAACGGAGCCATCATATTTGGTCAGTTATGCTCAAGTTATGAAAGCTTTGGAAATAAAAACATGCTTACCATTAAAGAAGGCAGAGAATACTTCTTTTTAACTAGTGAAACTTTAGAGAAAGAAACTTCTTTGACATACAAACAGCAACTTAAGGCTGCTAAAGAGTTAGAAGTCGCCGGTTACATAGAAACAAAAGTAATGGGTGTTCCTTCCAAAAAATATTTTCATATCACAGACAAGATAGTAGAGGTATTACTATTGGAGGGGAATCCTAAGTCTGACAAAAGGGAAGACCTGAATATACCAACAGATTCAGAGGAAAATACTATATCTTCTAGGAATGAAAAAAAGGAACACCTAGGAATGACAAAAGGGAACGGCAAGCCTTTACAAAAGGGCTCAACTATTAAAAAGAAAAATAAAAAAGAAAAAGATAAAAATAATAATATTAATTTCAATTGTAATTACAAGGAATCTCTAACATCTGAAAAATTTAGAGAAATACTCATGGAAGAATCAAATGAATTCTATACTGAACTCTCAGTTGGTAGATGGACTAAGAAATCATGGAATATTTTAATCAATAAATTTGTTGATGATACTATTTCGAGTGGCAGATGGACTAATGTACCTGAAGATAAGATAAAGGGATATGCATATAAATCACTAGAGAGGATTTGCAATAACTCTGACTATAAACATGATGAAGAATTAAATGAGTTTCGACGCATGAAGATCAACGTTCCAGAAGAGAGCTATAATTGGCTAGAAAGTTAATTAATTTAAAGGAATGATAGGTATGGAAGTTTTTCACAAAGTTAATGAGGTAGCAAAAGTGTTAGGTGTCACACCTTCAGCAGTAAAGAAGTATTATTTAATGTTTGAAGAGCAGAACTACAAGTTTAAGCGAAGCAATCAGGGTCGCCTAATGTTTTCAGAAAAGGATATTGATTTATTTAATAAGTTGATTGAATTAAAGAATGAGCCTGGTATGAAGGTACATAATGCGGTAGAACAGCTGATAAAAGAAAATAAGAATGATGTTTCTAATGTATATCAACTAGTCTCGAATGCGATGGCTGAAATTACAAATTTAAAGAATCTCATTCGGCAACAGCAAAAGATTATCAATGATCAACAAGAGAAATTAAAAATAATTGAAGATAAATATGGAACTTTAACAAAGATGGTAATGGAACAAGAAAAGAGAAATAGTCAGACTTTAGTAATTAGCGATCAAGAATTAGAGTCTTCAATTAAAGAAGCGAAGGAAGAAATTGGATACCAACTAGAAGAGCTAGAGGGGAAATTGAAACATAGCTTTAAAAAGTCATAAAGAAATAAAATAGAATAGCTCTCATTAGCCCAAAAATGTCCAACGTTGGATTTTAATAGAGTTTGATATAGAATAATATTAGAATTCTTTCGAAGTTCCATACAGGCCAAATAAATGAATAAAAGAATTATCGCGTTTATGGTCTCTATTATTGACTTTTAACTACAGCTATAATGTTTGTATCGATAGTAATGTTACAAAGTTACATGGTTAACAATCACGTTCAATAATGAAGAAAATAGGGGAGGAACTATTAAATGGCTAATAAAGTGACTGCTAATGAAGTTCTAGAGATAATAAACAATATGGATAACGGAGAACGTATAAAGCTACTCGACAAAATGTATGATAAATACTATGACGGAGACGGAGCTGTTCGTTATAACGAAGAAAATTCAAAAAGAAGAGCTTTCATAACAAACCCTAAACTTGAAATAGCCTTCCTTGCAGACAAGCTTAATAAATTAGAAAGGGAAGTGTTTTTGTTGAAACGAAGGGATAATACTGATGATTATTGATTGGGCATAAGCTCAATCTTTTTTATTTCAAAAATACTTTTTCAATTTGCTTTACGTTCGTTATAACGTCCCTATAATAGCATGGTAAGATAAAAACAAATTTTATGGAGGTTATTTTATTTATGAAACTACCAAGAATTGAAAGAAGATTGGTTGAGTTATTAGTTGAAGAATACTTTGCATGGTTGGATAAAAAACCAGAGAAAGAAATTGAAGTAATTAGAAAGAAGCTCAGTTTGTTTTTAAGTTACATTGATACAGAAAGAAAAGACGAAATTTTGTTGAAAGTGGAGTATGAAATAACAGGTCCATACTATAAATGGAAACGCCAGAAAGGTTTTATTAGTCACGGTTTTGGTCGTCAAGCTTAATGCTTGATTTTTTTTTGTATAAAATCAATATTTTATTACCAAAACAAAAAGGACCTGTTTGGTCCTTTTTCATTTTGTTCAACCTACCCGTTAATTTAGGTTGACTGCTTTACCTTGTTCTAGGTTGAGTTTTAAAGATATAGCTTAATTATAGAGATCTAATCATATTTGAAACTTTTTCAACAAGTTTATTCATTAAGTCAATTACTAAAGTCATACTATATCCACAAATAAAACTCAATAATTCCGGACTAACGGTAACTTCAGCAAATGTTCCATCACTCTTGAAAAAGAGTACAAGTAAAACTAGTGGTACAACTACAGCTATGAATAATCTTATTGAAATATTAAGTATTACTTCTAGCTGTTTATTTTCTAATTCTTTCTTCCTTATCTTTTCAAGAATTTCAGTTGAAAAATAAAGTAAGGCACCGACTATTCCAATGGTTGCTAATCTACTAGAAGAGTCTATGCCAATCAAATTATTTATCATTTCCGAAACATTTTTTTGTGTAAAAATAAATACCATTAAAATTATTCCAATATATATTATAAACACAGGGAGAACTAAACTATTTAACTTAAAGTTCTGCTCAAACCTAGTTTCAAGTAAGTTAATCTTCTTTTTATATTTGTAAATATCACGACGACTAAAGGTTTCAAGAGTAACAATTTCCTCCTGAAGATCCCCACACATTTCAATATATTTTGCAATTGGTCCAAATATTTGGATAGGTGTTACTTTCCTCCTATTAACTAAATCATTAATCAAGTTATCAAGTTTTGTTAACAGTAATTCCTTCTCTTGGTCAAGAGAATTAACTTCCCCAATTTCTTCTACCTTCATAGCTGTTACTACAGTCATTGTATCAACTCCAAAATTTTCTATTCATTCTTAAATATGTATTATTTTTAAAGATTTGTCTATAGCTTTCTATTTCTATAATATAAAAATTCTCATAGCGGCTAATTGGACAGGTAGTTTAAGAAAGGCATTAATTTCTCATTTTATATTTGTATCTCATAGCGGTTAACTAACTTTCGGCTTGTGAAAAGGTCTCAGAGGAAATTAACTTTTTCTTTGTGGGTGTTTATATTATAAGTTTCACGTAGGAGCCAGATTTAGGCTAAATGAAGGTAGTATACTTTTTTTCAAATCAGGCAGTATACTTTTTGTAACAGAGTAGTATACATTTTTTCAAAAGTAGTATTAAAAGTATACTCTAATTATCTTTAATAATTATCTTTAATAAATAACTTTATATATGCGATGAAGGAAACCTTCATCGCTGTAAGATATATTTTAAAAATTAAAAAATAGCACTTCCTAATAGTTTACATATTGTACAACCCAGATATAAATACATTGTGAGTTAGAAATCATAAATATTTTTTACTGGAGGAACACATCTATGAACGAACTATATGCAAAAGGCGCTAGTTATTTTGAAGTATATTATGAAATGTTTTCTGATAAAAAAACGCGAGTTCTAAATGCTAATGGAATTATTCTATATTCAATGATGGCCAATCAAGTCGGACTTTCAAAGAGGCCTGAAAACGCAAAAAAATATACAAATAAAAACGGAGAAGTCTTTATTATATTTACAGAACTCCAAGCTAAACAAAAATTGAATATTAGCAAAGCAACCTTCTTCAAACTTAAGAAACAATTAAAAGATATAGGGTTGATCGATTATAAAGATCAAGTTGAAAAGAAGAATGGAGTTTCAACCCCAATCTATGTAACTCCATACGAGCTATGGAAAAAGAAACAAAATAAAGTAGAAATAACATTCGATTTTCCGGATTTTTAATGAACCTAGTTTACGTTTCTATTTAAACGTAAAAAAAGGGATAAAAACTCTCTACTTTTTAGAAAATTGTTCATTTATTCTTTATAGAAATTCTGAGTTGTATATATATATAATAGATAAGGATTTCAACAGTGAGTTCCTTTTCAATTTAGGTTTTTAAATTCATTTACGTTTCCTCCTATTTACGAGAACCGGTCTCCCATATACTGGTTCTCTTTTTTAAAAGCTTATTATCGTGCTGCCGTATGGCAGTAACTAAAATAAATGGACTTACAGAATAAGTTCTATTTTTCCGAATTTTTTCCTAAAAAGGTGACTGGTGTAACCCTGGTCAATGAGTCATGCCCTTGGGTATGGCTTATTTTATTTTGCATTCAACTGCTTTTGAAAGCAGTTTATTATTTCAAATTGAAGGGACTAAATATAAATGAAGATGGAACTAAGGGTTCAAAATGCTGAATTACGTGCTAATGAAGATGGAACAATGACTGTTTCTGGTTATGTGAATAAAACCGAATCACTAAGTAATGTTCTTGGAGTCACAAAAAGATTCGTTGAAAAAATTGCAAAGGGAGCCTTTGCTCGTTCAATTCAAAATGCTCAAAGAGACATAGATTTTCTTGCTGAACATAACAGCAAATTAATCTTGGCTTCTACTCGTAACCAATCTTTGAATCTTACTGAAGATAATAAAGGTTTGTTCATGGAAGCGATGATTACCCCTACTACATGGGGAAAGGATTATTACGAATTAATCAATTCTGGAATCCTTAGAAATATGTCTTTCGGTTTTCGAACTATCAAAGATAACTGGAAACTACTCGAAGCTGGTCTTTATGAAAGAACCATTGAAGAACTTGAATTATTCGAGGTCTCGGTTGTTCGAGACCCAGCCTATTCACAATCAACTATCGCGGCAAGAGGAATTGATTTAGTGGAGGAAGTTAAAATTCCTTCTGAGGTAATACAAAATGGAAATAAAAAACAAGAGGAGAGAAAAAACAATATGAAAACAGAACATCGATATGTAAGAAAAAATGAAGAACTTAGGAAGGAAGAACGAAATGCAGATTTTGAAGAATTCACATCGTTTATTCGTGAAAATCGTGCTTTACAAGGGACAGTTGAAGGATCTAGTTTAGTTCCCCAAAATGTTGCTGATTTAGTAATTAGGAAAATGGATCAGTCTAGTCCAGTTTTCGCTCGTGCAAAGAAATTTCCTTCTGTATATGGTTCTTTGAAAATCGCTAGAGAAGATGACTTTAATTTTGAGGCGGGCTTTGTTGGTGAGGGACAAGATGTCATCGAAGGAGCAATAGCTCTGCAAGAAGTGAAGCTAGAACAGAAGAGATACGGAGCTGCTATTCAGTTAACAAACCAGTTGATAAATGACAGCGCAATCAACATCGTGGACTATATTGCTGATTTATTGGCCCGCAGAGTGGCAAAGGTAGCAGAGAGAAGTATCCTAAATGGTAATACAACCGAAGAGTTCCGAGGGATTATTCATGATACTGATGTACAAGCAATTTCAGTGCCTACTTCTGTTAATAACATCACTTATGATTATTTAATGGACCTTTATAATGCAGTTCATCCAGATTATTTGAACGGAGCAATCTATATTGTTGAAAAGTCAGCTTTTAGTGCAATCTCTAAACTGAGAGATGGTGCAGGACATTTCTATATGCAAAATGGTGTTGCGAATGGCCGACCAACTCGTACCCTCTTCGGAGCCGAAGTATTTGTAAGTGATTCGCTTCCTGAAACTACTCCAATCGTTTTCGGTAACATTGAGCGTGGGTATGGGCTGATGATCAAAAAGGCTCAAGGAATTCAAATGATTCAAGATACACAGACAGCGTTTAAGGGGACCAAAATGTTTCTGTGTGATGTTTATGCTGATGGAGCAGTATATAACCCCCATGCTTTAGCAAAATTAGTAATAGTCTAATAAATGATGAGCAAAGTGGAAGAGGATACTACAATTCTCTTCCTATTCTATTTAGTCTAATTAAATAAAGGAGTGTAAGTACATTGAGTGCAGAGTTACAAGCAATAGAAAGGTTTAAAACAACGTTTCGTGGTGACGACTATCGCTTCTTAGTTGCGAAAGTTGCGATATATTATTTGAAAAGTCATGTTAGAAATAAAACAGATTTATATAATGAAGTAAACAAGGTGTTATTATCACAAAGGTTAGCACCGATCAGTTTTGGTTTTATTCGTAATAATATATAAGCAGAAAGGTCATACCGCCTACCTTTTTTGAAAAAAAGTTAAAAATGGCTTAAATAACTTGTGAAGTGTCGTTCACACTAACGGGATTTTTTGCAAAAAGGGTTTATATGTAATTATTTGTCAAAGGGGAGAGTAAGATGAAAGCACCAGAACATTTTAACAAAGCTGCTATCAAATATTTCAATTTTGTTGTAGCTGAACTTGAAAAATTAGATAAACTAAACGCAACTGATCAACCAATTATAGAACGATTAGCCTTTAACTTAGCGACAGTTGAAACATGTGAGAAAGAACTTCTTCAAGATGGTTTAACTGTAATGGGTCCTCATGGTAAAAAGGAACATCCAGCCGTTTCAACTTCCTTGAAATCACAAAGCAAGATTTTGGAAAGTTATAAGCTTTTAGGTTTGGATGCTTCAACACGATTTAAAGTAGAACAGGTAAAACCAGAGGATTTATCAGATGATCCGGTTCTAAAAATCCTTGGTAGAGTATAAAATAAAAGCTCTATTCCTAGAGTAACTGGAATGAGAGCTTATAATATATTGTTTATAATTTAGAACCCTTTTCATAACCACTGTCATTAAAGCTTTTTACTAATGGGATTTATTTAAGTAATCTCTGTCTTTCTCCCATGAGTATGGAAATTTTAGGAGAATTTTGCTTACTTCTATATTGACGATTATATTAAAGGATTTCATCCGATTCAATTTCTTTATCGAATTTTTCCACAACTCTTCTTCTTGGATAACCTCTCCATAATAGAGTGTATTCAGATTCTTCCTCAATGGAAAATCTTATTTTTTCTATGGAATTTTTTAAATGAAGGCCATTTACAATTAATAGTGTATTAGTTGTTATACCTGTTGATAGAGAATTAAGAAACAGTGAAACCTTTTTTCCTTGATAATCCATAAAGCTTATTGTCTCTCTTCCAAACTGGTCTTTTTTGAATTCTGAATACTTAAAAACTGTTGGGACTATTCCATAAAGTTCCAGTTTCCGGATGGATTCTTTTACAGCCTCTAGTACGGTCATAAATTCTTGTTTTTGAGGGAACTCACTAACTGGTCTATCATGCTTTATTCTATTTCTAACATTACACACATTTGCCTTTTCTAAGGCTATACTTGTTGCTCTAAATACTGTCATCAATTCTCTTATATCTTCTTCTCTCAAATCAAATAGGAGGATATTATGAATAAAAGGAAAAGTTAAAAAATTATATTTGTTGTGATATCCTGGTATTTCCGCCTCGGTTCGTTTAAACTCATTTCTATCTTTTTTAAGGTATTTTTCACAAACGTCAGCTAATAGTCCAAATCCTTTTATTAATGGGAATAAAGTATTATTTCCCTTCGTATCAAAATTTAAAGGCTCAGTAATTCCTTCTTGTTCCTCATTTAACATATTAGCCATAAAAGTCCTTGCTTGGTAAAAATTAAGATTAGATTTAAAGTTAGTGTGTTTTTCAAATAATACCCAAGTAATGAAGGATAAACTATTGTTTAATATTCCCTCTAATGAAACAAAGTAATTAACACCTACACTTCTTATGATATTTCTTTCTTGTTCCTCACATTTATCAATATTTTGAACGATATTTAGAAAATCTTCATGATTTTTCCAAAAATCTTTTTCGGTAGTAGGATAAATATTTATATTAAAACCTAATTTCCAGAGAACTTTCTCAATGAAAAATTTTTCTTCCTCAGGTTTTGGGAAATTTTTCTTCCCGAACTTTAGGAAATCAAAGGTTTTATCAATGTACTCAGGATCATCTAGTATTAAATTTTTTATTACAAGTTCAGGGCTTTCATTAAATAAATAAAGATTAAGTTTTTCATAAATGTTATCTTTATCTATATCTCTTAATTTCCAATGTAATCTCCTTGGGTTGTTCTCTATATCGTAAATAGTTGATATCAAACTTCTTAATAGAACATAAGAGTATTTCTGACCATCTTTTCGAAAAACTGCTCTTATACCAAATTTAGAACATTCTAATTTGACAGGTAAGACTCCTTTAGTTCTATAACCGTGCTTCATTTCTCTTGTTTCAGTATGGGGAATTACTATAGTTTGCTCTTCAATTAATATTTCTATTGCTTCAACTATAACTTCATTTTTTAATAATAAAATTAACTGTAAGCATTCAGGCTTGCCTAACTTTTTAAGAATCTCGTCTGTACCTGCCGAAAAAGTATTTTTTACTTTTTCATTCTTTGGAAATAATCTTCTAATCGATTTCGAATGATTGATTAATAAATATTCCAAAATATTTTTTATCTCTATTTCACTAAAAGCCTGACCTAAAAATGTTGGTAAATCTCCAAGATGCATATATTCATACCCATCGGTGCGACCAAAAATCTTAGGATGTGGATATGCAGTTTTGCTACCATATAAGTAAGAATCTTGTTCTAAATTTATTAGAATATCAGAAATCACGGAATGACCTTTTTTTAAATCTACATAGTGTAATCTAGTACAAGCAGGGTCTTCACAATGCCAAAGAAGGAAATTACTATGGGGATTATAAAACCTTTTTTCTTGTGAATAAATTATTCCGAATGGTCCTACAATCATGTTGTTCATTTGATAGACCCCTTGAGGAGTATCTTCTATCAATTTATTAGTATCATCTCCTGAAAGCTCTTTAACATGCGGAAAATGTTCATCAAAAAACTTATTGTACAAAATATTATCAAAATACCAAGGGTATCTAATTTTTTTTGTGATTATTTCATTATCTAAAGATGTAACAATCTTTTCCCATTGAGTTTTATCAAAATCAATAAATGAATGAGAATATAAAAATAATGCAATTTCAATCTCTACATCGTCTGCATGTCGTAAAGTAGCTTTAAGTTGTTTAAAAAACCTTGTTCCTTCTTCACTCAAAAAAATTGTATTTTCAAATTCTTTTGATGGTTTGTATCCAGTAGGAACTAAAGATTGTTCTATAAAATGACGAATAGCAAAATAATTAATGAACCTATCTTGAGATTCAAAACTTTCTATAGCTATTTCATTAACTTGACTCAAAATTATCTCCTCCAAAACTCCCATTTTTTTAAAATAAAATAAATGGAAAAAATTAATCGATAAACATTATTTATCCTTTTCTATTTAAATATAATCCAAATTGTTTAATTAAGTAACTATTTTTTTGACTTTACATAGTTATATAAAACCACACAACCGTGCAAAGTATGTTTATTTACTATGAATATCGTGATTAAATGTTCTCCATAAGCCAAGATGGAAAAGTTCCTTCCTGCATTTAAAATATTTTTAACTAGATTCTAAAAAAAAACCAAAGAGGGTACTACCGCTGCTAGTGAATTTAGCAAAACAGCAGATAACTTTTTCAATGTTTACCTACTACCTACTATCATTAAGAATCTCATAGTACAAGTAGTGGACTTAACGTAAACAAATGGATTTCTCGATAATTTCACATAAGAGGAAGTAAGAAAATGGTCTACCAGGGATCTAATTCTTGAAGTATTGATAAACAGTGAAAAGATGAGCTTTCTATTTAATGGCAGTAAGTTCTATTAATAAAATATCAATTTTATCACACGGCTTGTAATGGGGTAGGGTGAATGCAAAATCTCTCTTAAAGCAGTATTTTTACAAATTTTATTCAACATCGGACCAGATTTGTGAGGAAGAACTGCCAAATAACAATTAAAAAAGAAGGTAAATTATTTTAAGTTTAATGGAGATGAACCCGTATTATAAAAGTTAGGTATTAAAAGGTTAAAAAAACTCTAGATAAGTAATTTCTCTCTAGAGTTTAATCTCAAAATATTTAATTTTACTGAGAAATTTCGTTTCTTTTAACTCATCGTCCTTCAATAAGGTGATATGTAAATTTAAATTATAATAACTTTTTAATGCGTTTCTAAATTTAAGCATATCATTGGAGGATGTTGAGTTATTATATTGAATCAATAAGTCTATATCGTTAGGTTTAGGATCATAAAGTATGGAGCCGAAAAGATATAACTTTAATTTAGAATATGGAACGATTATTTTTTTTGTTTTCTTCGCGTTCTGCTGCAGTGATGTAATTAATGAAGAATTGTTTATTATCATAATTTAAAGCCCCCATAAACTCTTTGAAGTTAAACAAGCCTATGTTATGTTCTTTTGATAAATTTTTTGCACTTCCAGTATAATCGTTCCAGTTACTTGAATTAACTATAGCGTCAATACTTTGATATCGAGAAAAAATATCTAAAAATTCAGACTCTGAAAGAATATATATGTTTACTAATAAAACACGTAATTCACTATCGTTTTTTTTTATTAACTTGAATAAGGGTAATCCAATTTGTTTCACAGATTTAACAGATTGGTGTTTTGAGATAACATCGAGGAAAAATTTTATACTCTCTGGTCTAGGGGTATCGTTTACATCAAGTAAATTTTCCATTTTAGTTCCTCCTACAAATTGTCTTCGTTAAGAATATTATATACTTCAATAGGAAAAAGTGGTATATCTTGACTTTTAAACTCGCTTAAATGATTATTTTTAAACCCATCGACATGACTTTTATAAGTTTGTAATATATGTTTTTTTGAATCAGCAATTAAATCTTTGTTATTTTCCAATAAGTCTAAAATTCTATCATTATTAGGGATTATAATTGAGACAGCTTTTTGACGCCAGGTATATGCTGCTTCTGAAAAAGGTTTTTGTTGGGCTAAAATTGATTTAGGGCCATACTGCTTAAATGTTAACTCATTTTCACTAAATAGACCTTCTAGTTCACTATTCAGTTCTTTTCTTCTATTTACTAATGGAATAGCGATAGTATTTCCTTTATCTTCATCCTTGAATCTATGGATTAATGTTCCATTTTCCATACGCCTACCTAAAGAATTGTTTTTTGTCCAATACTCATGTTCAGAATTCCACAGGTATTGAGTAATATAAGCATCGGAAGAGCTAATTTTAATATCTACGAACCCTCCAATTGTATAACCGTCAAAATGAACACCAGAACAAACTACAGTTAGTAAATTATTATAATTATTAGCCTCATAGCTGTAACCAGCCTGATGTACATGGCCTGATAAATAGATATTTACACCATAATCATCAAATAAATTTAAAATCGCTTGTTTTTCTGATGATGTAAAACATTCTAAAGTATGATGACCCATAGCTATAACTGGTTTATTATCTTTATTAGAGAGCTCTTCAAAACAGTCAAACAATTTATCTTTTGCAATTAATAATTTTCCTTCTTCACCAGATTCATTAGCTAAAAGACATGTGTTAATTAAAATTAAGTAGCAATGATTTAAATCAACTATGGAATGTATTTGCTTTAAAGGGTAATACTCACCTTTTAATTTTGTATAAAATTCATTAAATTTTTCAAAAGAACTTAATAAAATATCTAAATCCTTCTGTTCATGTAAGGTTAAGTCCAAAAAATCTGATGGAGTAGGATCAGAGCTTGTTAAAACATTATTAATTAATTCAGTCCTGGAAGGATTTCTAGTTAAATCATGGTTTCCAGGGACTATTAATAATTTTTCCGTGCCTATTTTAGTTGAATCTAATATTTCTTGTATCATTTCAATATGAGAATCTGTAAAATCTTGTCCTTGATGAGTTATATCACCACTGAGAAGAATATAGTCAAAAGATTGCTCTGTATTTAATTCAGAAATTTTGTCTAAAAGCTTTCTCCTCATACGCTTAGTTTGATAATTATTTATTTGAGCATGGATATCAGAAATATGTAAGATATGCATAAAGTAATCTCCTTAGGGATTTTAATGATATTATAACAAAAAAATCCTTATTCACAGACAATGGAGAACCGCATCACATGGTAGTATGGATCATATTATAATATTAATAATCTGGCTATTGTTTAATAAAATGCTGATAAGATTATGGGATATCGTTTTTCGTCGATGTTCGTTTAAAAATAAAAAAAATTAATTTACAACTCGTGTTTCTTTGATATAAGAATATCGAGGTGATTTTTATGTTGCCAACAAAAGAGCAACTAATACAAAATTTAACTGACAAAATGACGAACCAGGATATTGCTAACATTTACAATGTAAGCTTTCAGAAGATACAACAACTTATAAAAAAGTATGGTCTTAATCAAGAAGAGCTTAGGAAAGTAAATAATTATATTGTCTATGAACATTGGCTCAAAGGAGAAGTTGTTTATATCGGTAGTGGAGTTTGGTACAGATGCAGAAGATATACTAATAGAAGAAACTCGGAACATGTGCATCTTATGGAATCTAGAAAACTTGAATATCGTATTGTGGGTGAATATGAAAAAGTAGAGGATGCAAGGAAGTATGAAGCTGTGCTAATTCAAAAATATAAACAAATAGAACAAGCAAAATTTAATAAGAAAAGGTTTTGAACCTTGACGAGTAATACCAAGTAAAGGCATAATTAACAGTAATCGTGTTACTGAAAAAATGATTTTTTTCAACAACTGTTGATATGACTGATTATATAGCTTTTATGGAATATAATGGGACTCAAAATCGTGTTCCTCTGGAGTGCCGGTTCGACCCCGGCCACCGGTATCACCAATAGCGAATAAACGCTATTACATCAAGCTTCACACATAATTGTGTGAAGCTTTTTTGTGTTTTCACCCACTACAAAAAATGTACAAATAATGTGCGAGGGTAGTATGCAATGAGTATAAGGGGAAAATTTATTATTAAGCAGGGATAGAAGTAACTGGTGCGAAAGATAATTCCGTGCTGATTCGTCAGACAAAAACTTATTTTAAAAAGTGCTGCCCATCATTTCAAAGGTGAAGGATTAGCAGGACATTTAATTGAAGGTTTGAGGGAATGGTAAAATTGACAAGTTATTCATCAATCAAGATGAAGGAGAATTAAAACAAAGGATCATACAAAACCAATAAAACATTACGGTCTATTATCTGAGATTAAGGGCGTTAGGATTTCATTTCATACGCTTAGGCATCACACGTCAGATATTCATTCATAATTTATTTTAACAGCGATAGTTTAGGGAGCGTTTTCTGTGTTACGGTAAAAATAAAAACGAATGGGTCAAAGAGCGCTAACTCTACCATTCGTTCCGAAAGTAATGATTGGCCAATGATTTCAGATTTCAATATTCATAACATTTAGTTCTGCTTCAGTATAGCCAGCAGAGGATAGTGCAATTTCAATTTCTTCAGCAGCCTTATAATCAAATAATTTAAATTTAGACATTAAAGCGAAAGCATTTTGATTTTCAATTGCCAGGGCAACAGCTTCCACGTCTTGTAGTAACTTCAGGTCTTCAATGTAGAATTGAGCGGTTCGCATCGCTAAATACTCATTCTGTGTAGTTGAACTGTAGAAAAGTCTTGTTAAAGTGGCGATTGCGTTAGGAACGAAAATTTTATTCATAATTACCCCTCCATCATTCTCAATATTCTGTCATTAAGATACTTCAAGTATGAGTCACCATAAAAGTATTGTCAATCTTTAGCTGTAAAGCATTTTTGCTCAGCAGATGAAAATAGATCTGTATAAAACAGGCGACTTTTCCAAAGGCAAAAACCATTGTACCGAACCGTAGTAAGCGAAAGAATGAATGTTGCTGAGTTTACGAAACGAACCAACTTACATGTGACATGTTGATTTTAGCTAGATTGCTAGGTCTGGTTGAGCATCCAGTAGATAGCTGATTTTAAAAAAAGCCAGTGTCACAAGTGGCGCGATTAAGCCGAATGTTTTAGAATTTTTTTAGAAATTCTTTCATTGATGAGAGCCTTTCTGTGTTTGAAATTTTCAAAGGGCTTATGAAACAACAGATCCTTATTGACTGTGAAGAAGGCGTGCTTCCACATTACGCAGCTCTCCGTATGAAACACTATTAGCCACAATTACTTGCAATGTTCTCGTAGCTGTCATTCGTTTGTCTGGATGCTTCATTTGTAGATGCTGTTGTATCGCTCGGAAAAGTTCATTATTTTCTGGACGGTTGGCGTGATAGATTTCTTGTAAACTCTTCGATTTTCCCATGGCTTTTCCTACTTTCCATCAAGTGTGAAATACATATGAAAGTTTATGCGATAATATTCGTATGGTCTATATTTCCGTCTGAACACGTCTAATTCCTTCTTTTTTCAATTAAATCTTCTTTAAAGAATAGTGAAGTTGCTCCTAACTTTTTTACATGGCGTTAGCTTAGCTGTCTTACTGATTGACGGTTGCCCGTATTTGTTGTTATTTATCTTTGTCTTTAACACGACCAAAGTAATTCAGAATCATGTTCTGCGTAGGAGTGTGTTATTGTGATGTTAGAAAATTTATATTGAGACATGATGCACTAGTCCCGTTATCAACCAGAAAAAGTACCTCCTTTAACCTTACTCTATTTATTTTCCGCTTCGTACTTTTTAAAAATAATATCAATGAAATATTGTAATAAATAAAAAACCACTATTTAAGAACTTCAAACAATAAATTTTCAAAGGGGCGGAAAATTGTGAACTATATGGGATGTCAATGAGGTCCAATGACGAGTTACAGCAACTGGTCGATCAGGCAAAACAATTTACAAATATGGGAACGGGCAGACTATATTCAAGCTCTTGAAAAGGCTAACCCTGGGGATTTATCTGTTTGCTATTTACTATCCTGACGGAAAAGGATATTGTGCGGGGTATGTAAGTGGGAAAATGACCCTGCAGAGCATATCGAAAGTTTGACACTTGCTCTTGTATTAATGGAAAAAGGGGAGGAATATGTTTTTTCCTATGTAGGTAAAGAAGCTACTGGTGACCCTTTTAATTCGATTGCCAAGTTAGAGACAAACAAGCCATCCAAGCTGTTAAACCCGATGATCAATGCAGGAGCATTGACTGTGACCCACATGATTTGCAGGTGACAGTGAGAATGAACGATTCAGGCTTATTTTAGATTTTATCCGAGAATTGATGCAAAATCCCACTATTGAGAGTGTGGAGGACTTAATCGAATTGTACTCGAAGCAGTGTACCAATGAAATGGACAGTCAGGATTTGGCGAGGATAGGCTGTGTGCTGGCCATGAATGGGAAAGATTTGTTGACAGGAAAGCAAATCATCCCCGGGGACATTGCCCGAATTTGCAAGACATTCATGGTTACCTGAGAAACAAATCACTCACTTTCACGGCAAAAAAAGGACCTCTGCACATATGGCAAGGGTCTTAAGGTGATCATAACAAGTTGGATAGGAGAGATACTTTTTTATATAATGCATGTACCTCTTTATTCCGATGTTCCCCGATGTCATTTCTTAGGTGGCCTTCCATATCGGTCATTAGATCAGCTAATTTCAATGCCTTTTGCCTATCGGAAATATTGCTTCGAATGATATATTCATATTTTGCATTGTATTCAGTCAGTGACATTTCTTCCGTCCTCCCATAATATCATTAAAGCTGTCCTCTGTTCCTTCATCAGCAATCCCAATGTACTTGAGTGTAATTTCAGGATGTGAATGATTAAGGATCACTTGTAACTCAGCAAGGTCCTTACTTCGTTTATAGAACCAGTACCCATACGTTTTCCTCATGGTATGGGTACCAACGCCCTCGATGTCCACCATGTCCGCTGCTTTATTAAGCTGTCTGTAGGCTTGTATCTTGCTAATTGGCTTATCGCCCTTGCGTGAGGGGAATAGCCATTCACCATCGATGGTGGCTATATAGGCTGCCAATTCATTACATACATTATTAAGCTGTATTATTCTTGGCTTTTTTGTTTTGCCTTCCTTGATGATGACCTCCATCTTACCTTTAATGTCCTTTATCTTCAGCGATAATAAATCAGACACACGCAAGCCTGTATTGATGCCTAACAAGAACAATATGTAGTCTCTCTCGCTGCAATGTCTCTTCAGTGACCATTTCATATCATCTAATTTTTCCAATGATCTGATAGGTTGAACGTCAATTAAATGTTCTTTTGGCAAATGAGATCACCCTTATTTCACGCTAATGGAATCAGTGTTTTGAATGTATACTTTTTATTAATTTAAGAGTAACACTTGAAAAGGATGGAAGTCAATGTGAGGTGTATACTGACATTTTTTGGACTGTCCACTTTTAAGGGTTCGAAGTATTTTAGTTGTTTATTCGTATTAAGGTTGAATAATGGCATTAAAAACTTCTGGAACTTGATATAATGAGTCTATAGGAATATTTTTCTAAACTGATGTTTTGATGGATATTTAATAGATGAATTAACTCATTCTGAATTTATTATGCTTTAACAGCAGGATTGGGAAACCACCATGAAGAGAGGTTAAGTTATATTGAAAAAGTTACTGCCTTTAATGTCAAGGTTGTTTACTATGGCAATTATGGTTGCGGTTTTTTACTGTATGTTCATGTTCGCAGACTTGGAGAATGAAAAGACAGACAGCGGGAGTCATAACGAGCAATCAGTTAATTTTGAAGAGATGAGCGATCAAGAAGAAATGCCAGCAGGTTCTTTGGTGAACTATTGTAAAGATAGCGCTAATGAGAGTCGCGCCTCCAGTTGGTTTGGTATTGAAGAAAACGTTATGGAACCTAGCGAATATACGGTTGAATGCATTGAACACTTGGAATAGCAGCAGAGTTCCTATGGATCACCCGTAAATTTGAAATTCAGGGCAACAAGGGTATCCGGGACGTCGGGGTTTAGCGCAAAGATAAGGACATATTGACCGAATATTATCGCGAGCGGGGGGACATCCAAAGATTTGGCTGATTGGCTTAATGGAACGGAGTGGAATTAACGGGGAATATGAAGTGTTTTGGAAAATAAGTCTTTGCTGAAATGAGTGGTGACGAACGGGTACACAGCGAAGAAGGCCATATTTGTTCATATAGAACATCGAAACTAATCTGTTTGGATCTTAATCAAACAGGTTTTTTAGTATGAAAGGAAATCCAATGGAAAAAATGGAATAGAATATAATGAAGAATGAAGGAAAATTTTTCACCCCCATATCTTTTTCTCTTTCTGAAACGTTTATAGGATAGAGGGTGTTGAAGGAGTGAGAAAAATGATAAATAAGTTAAGGGAAGATATTTCTGAAGAAAAGGATAACGGTGCGATTTTGCGTGAAGTCTATCCTGAATTGCTTCGGTTTTGCCGATTCCTGACCCAAAATAATTGGGATGGGGATGATTTGGCACAGGAAACGGTATTGAAGGCAATGCAGGGCTATGGAAAGAAAACCGAGATAACAACGGCTTTATTGAAGACAATAGCCCGCCATTCCTGGATTGATACGATACGAAAAAGGAAAAAAGAATCATTAGACGAACTGTTGGATACCGAACAACAGGGATCAGTTGGGGAAAATGCCTTTGAAACGGTTGAATATATAATAAAGTCACTTACCCCGAAACAAGCCGTTGTATTCCTGTTAAAGGAAGGATTCCTCTATCGGTCAAAAGAAATCTCAGATTATTTGAACACCACGGAAACGGCTGTAAAGGCAATCTTGAACCGTGTGAAAAAGCGTTTTGACGATGACGTTGAAGAGCGTAAGTTGTCTTGTGTGGAAGATTGGCAGGATGAGGAGGAACAGCGGCTCATGTCCCTGATGACACAGGCTTTAAAAGCCCAGAATCCTGATATCCTCATTAGAAGCATTCCATCTTTCAAATCCCTGAACAGTGAATCGATGATTCCTAAACTGATGAATCGTTCGATTCTTTCCAAATCAAGCTTCACTCCTTCAAACACACTCTCAATGGCCGCATAGCCAATATTATTGTTAGGAGGAAGAAGAGATATGACCACCATTCCATATGTAATTGAGCAATCAGGCAAGGGTGAGCGCTCGTATGATATTTATTCCAGACTTTTAAAAGACCGTATCATCATGATTGGGGAAGAAATCACCGATCATTTAGCCAATAGTGTGGTTGCCCAATTGTTATTCTTGGCAGCAGATGCACCTGAGAAGGAAATTACCATCTTCATAAACAGTCCAGGGGGATCGACCAGTGCCGGTTTCGCCATTTATGATACGATGCAATATATTAAGCCTGATATCCGGACTGTATGTACGGGGATGGCTGCATCATTCGGTGCCATGCTTTTATTGGCGGGTACGAAAGGGAAAAGGTGCGCTTTGCCAAATAGTGAAATCATGCTTCATCAACCGCTTGGTGGGGCGAGGGGGCAAGCCACGGAAATTGAAATTTCTGCCCGAAGGATTTTGAAACTAAAGGATCATATCAATCAAATCATCTCGGAAAGGACTGGGCAGCCTATCGAAAAGGTGGCGAAGGACACAGATCGTGATTACTTCTTAAGCGCAATAGAGGCGAAGGATTACGGTATAATCGATGAAATAATCGTTCAGGATAAGTAATCCTGATAAAAACGCCATCAGTAAACTCAAAAATTAGCTGGATGAAAACGAAAAGAAACTGTCGATATCTATATCGGCAGTTTCTTTTTTACCTTCGACATTACTCCATATATTTATTTACAAATCCCCATACCTCGTTCCAATACTTTTTTGGATCCACTAATTTAGCTACATCTCAATGGCCGCATAGCCAATATTATTGTTAGGAGGAAGAAGAGATATGACCACCATTCCATATGTGTGAAAAAATAGAAGGGTGCCAAGGGTGACTATTGAAATCTGAAACTACTGAAATTCTTTTTGAAAAGGGCTGAGAAAAGGATTTTGGATGTCTTCCTTTTCTGGATAGTCCATCCATTTAATATGTTAAAATAAATATTATCTAACATTATCAATATCTTGGAGGAAGTTTCAATGAAGAAAACGCAAAAGGTTTTACTTATTAGTGGAATCTTTGTATTGGCATTATTCGGGTTGGGGATTGCTTCCTTTAAAATCATGGAAAACTCCAATGATTACGAAAAAGCACAACTGGAGATCGAAGCCAGGGAAACCAAAGAACAAATTGAAAGAGAAAGAGAGGATGTTAAAATCACAGCCCAAAGGGAAGCGAAAGCTAAAGCGGTGGAACTTGAAGCGAAAACAGCGATATATGATGGGATTGAATTTGAAACAGGGCTTGATGAAGACTCAACCGAAACGGAAGTCATGGACGTCATGCATAAAATGACTCATCAAAAAGTTCGATCGCAAGATAAATGGGGAGCTATACCAATGTCCCCTAAGATTATAGAAGAGGTTTATAAAATAGTGGATTTAAGTGATTTTCAGCATAGAGATAGATTGCTCGGCATTGCTGCCAGGTGGGGGGGACTTTAATTTTAGCACGATCGTTCAGGACCATAACTTCTTTTGGGAAGACAAAGAAAGCACCGTTGGAAAAGCCCATGGCACATTAAGTGCGGCAGAAGAGATTGAATTCATTGAAGTGAATTTTAAGTGAGGCCATTTGATGTGCTCGGTTGTAGCTGAATTGTTGGGTGCAGATAGAGGGGTGGGCTTCATGATCCGGGATGCCCATTCATTCATGCAAACGGACGTCGTATTCGTAGGCATCATCATTTTTGCCATGGCTGGTAAAATCTCCGACTCGTTTGTCCGCTTTTTAGAAGATCATTTGCTGAAATGGCAAGATAGCTTTAAAGCCTAATTGAAAAGGATGACCGCCCGGTTTTGGGAGGTCATCCTTTTTCTTGTTTGTTAATGTATGTTTTAATCTATTTCGCTATGTAAGGGCAAATAAATAGTGAAGGATGTTCCTTTGTTCAATTCGCTCTGTACCACGATTTTCCCTTTGTATTTTTGAACGATGGAATAACAAACGGTCAGGCCGATACCAGTTCCCCTATCTTTAAGCGAATAGAATGGGGTGCCGAGTATTTCAAGCTGTTCTTTGGAAAGACCTATTCCTGTATCCGTTATTCGGATTTTTGCCATAGTGCGTTCCTTCTCTGTTTCCACCTTGATGAATCCGGGATTGTTCATCGACTCAATTCCATTTTTCATGATATTGACCAGTATCTGTTTAAGCTCGATCGGATTCATGTTGATTTGTAGGTCATCACGGAAATCAAGTTGAAAGCCTATGTTTCGATTATTGGCAAAACTGGATAATAGATCGGAAATCTTTTGGATTTCATAATTTAAAGGAATGACCTGAATATTATCCGTTTGCGGTTTTGCCAAAGACAAATAGTCATTGATTATCACTTGTGTATATTCAAGTTCTGTAAGCATGGTCTGCACATAAAATTTTTCCGTCTCATTCAGTTCCTTCTCTTGATCCAATAACTGGGCAAACCCCTTCACGACTGTAATGGGATTTCGTATCTCATGTGCAATGGTGGCTGCTAGCTGACCGACTGAGTTCAATTGCTTGGCCTGTTGGATCTCCTTATGGAATGCATTAGTGGATTCCATCCTATTGTTGGTTCCTATGAACACAAATACCAATATGATTTGTATAGCGATGAAATTAATCGTATTGCCGAAACTATCCAATGAAACATACTCATAAGTGTATTTAAGATCCGTTTGCGAAATGATCAAGATGGAAGCAGGACCTAATATGATATTTAAAGTGGCGACAATATAAAATCCGATTTTATCAAAGAGAAAAATGGGAATCAAGGGTGCTATAGCAAAAAAAGCCAGCATAATTGCGGTATCTGGGAAAATCCAGAATTTGCTATATATATAAACAGTAATTAAAGAAATGAATAGGGTTTTATAGAAATTGACTTCTGTTTTTAAGAAAAACAACAGAGAAATTATCATCCCCGATATTAAAATGACCTGAAATGTCATATCGTAGGGGTTATCTTTCCAACTTATAGGTGATACGGAAATCCCAACTAATAGTAAAAAGGATATCATTGCCATGAATGCCTTCAGTATAAATCGGTGTTTGTTTTGATAATATTGATAGTTTTTTAACATAATTCCCCTTAATATAAATATTCTGTTTGTTTAATAGTAATCTGATACTAGTTTTTTGTAAATCAGAAAAAAATAGATCTTGTCAACGTATGTAACAAATCCTTCTAAAACAAGGGGAAATGGATGATGGGGAGGCGAATGGAATGGGTTCATGGAATTAGGTTGGGTATAACGAACTGCACGGAGGCCTTGCAAGTAATTTGCTTCACGGGGCATTTTACCCATTTTAACTAATGTATTATTTCTTTACACTATATTTGCTGTAGATTTACATTCCCCTTCTAAAATGGTGGTAATAATAGGAAGGGGATAGGGAAAATGAAAACGAATATAAAGAAATTCGGTTTATGCATGATGAGTGCGGCTTTTATATTGCAGGCTACTTCCATGGAGGCCTCAGCAGCAAATGAAGATCATTCGAATTCATCTATTTATGAGAGGAAAATTGTGAATATCGCACATCGAGGAGCTTCCGGTTATGCTCCTGAACATACGATTCCCGGATATCAATTGGGAGAACAAATGAAAGGCGACTACATAGAAATCGATCTTCAGATGACAAAGGATGGAAGATTGATAGCCATGCATGATGAAAAGGTGGATCGTACAACGAATGGTACAGGTCTAGTGAAAGACTTAACGCTGGCAGAAATCAAAAAACTAGATGCTGGTACATGGTTCAATGAAAAATATCCGCAATTGGCAAAAAAGAAATATGAAGGGTTAACGGTACCCACTCTTGAAGAAGTCTTTATGAAATTCGGCAGGCAGGCCAATTACTATATTGAAACAAAGTCTCCTGATGTATATCCAGGAATGGAAGAAGAACTTCTGCAAGTTCTGAAAGAAAATAAACTGGTGGATTCAAAAGGCCGTACCAAAAATGTACTTATACAATCGTTCAGTCAAGAAAGCCTGTTGAAGGTTCATGACATGAATCCAAATTTACCGCTTGTGCAGCTTTTTTCTTATAAGAACCAAGCAACCATTTCTGATGAGGAATTGGAATCCATTAAGAAATATGCCATTGGAGTGGGTCCGAATTTCAATAAGGTGGACGGACAATATGTGAAGATGGTTCGAAATCATGACCTTCAATTCCATCCATATACAGTAAATGAAAGAGCGGACATGAAAAAAGCTCTAGAATGGGGTGCAACGGGGCTATTTACGAATTATCCCGATGTATTTAACGAGGTTCTAAGAGAGTATAAGCATGAAAAGCACAATGACAATGTGAATTTATAAGGTTACTAAATAAGTGTTTCATAGGTGAGTCCCGGTTTTCTGGGGCTTTTTTTTGTAATGAAGGGCATTTAATTATTGGGAGAAATAGGTGTTCATAGGCTTAGTAGACTTTTGATTATAAACAGGTTTCTAGTATGAGGACATAGAAAAACCTCGAATAAGGGACTTTTTTTACTGTGTCCATTATTCGGGGTATAGTTCAATCTGCATGGGCTTTTTTTATTAGGGACACAAATGGATTGAAATTATTGTTATATTATGGATATTGTATAAAAAAGGTGAAAAAAGATGAATGATCATTATGCGCGTGAACTGAAGAATATCAGGATTACACTGATTTTCTTGACTATTATCGTTGCTTTTGTTCCAGGTGGATCAGGGAATGTGACGATTGATCCTATGAATGATGGAGGGTATAATGTGTATCCTCAGGCCAGTTATTCCAATATGATCGATATGGGAAATAGACTTTTTGGCGTGTTGACTGGCAGTACAGATTTAAGCGGAGATGAAACATTCAAAATCTATTATTATGATAGGGAAAAAGATGAGTTGATCTTCAAAAAAGAAACGATGCCAAGTGATCTTGAATAAGGGCTTTTGGTAATGAGATGAAGTATTTATATTATATAATGATAGTAAATAAAAGGAGGGTGTTCAGATGGTATATAATTCGGCAGCAGAACTTTGTGAAGGGTTTGGGTATCAGCCTATTCAAGTTCAGTTAACAATTGAGGTCGTCGATAAGAGATTTGGGCCTGTAAGGGCGGAAGCAGAGATTGCCATCAAGCCTGTCAAGTCAAAGGAATATCTAGAAGTATTTGTGGAAGAACTGGAATCGGAGCATATTTTTGCTGATGAAAATGGCAGTATATATGGCAGCTTCGGCATCGATCAAAGCATCCAGATTTATGATGAAGTCCTAACTACCATTCCATTCGAAGAGTTAATCGGAAAAGAAAATTGGAAAGAGGCTGTCGATTCATTTATCATGGAAGAAAAGCTAAAAGGACAGTTGGAAAAGGTACTAAATAATTATCAATTCAGTGATATGAGTGGTAAATATAAATTTAGAAAAATATGTACGATTACTGAACTCCAATTTTTGAAGTGAAAAAATGGAGAAGGTAAAAAGCCTTCTCTATTTTCATTATTCTTGGATCATATTAAAGCTGTTTTGGTTAGCATAACAAGCCTTCTTTTCTTCGTATTCGGTCCCATCTATCCTATCAGGTAAACCCTATACACTCCTTATTCCCGTTCTTTAACTAATAACATCTTCGCATTATGTTTACATCAGATAAAAGTAAGTTAGGCATTGGTTAAAAACATATTCCCATCAAATATCTATTATTAAAAAAATCCACTTTTTTGAATGCGATGGTAAGTATGCATGAAATCGCATCAGACTGTGAAATATGGTCTATATTTTTCGATCATTTGTTAGATATATTGAATGTAAGGCACTAAAAAAGCACAGGAGTTAGCCCCTGTGCGACGAAATTATTTATAAACCTTACTTGGGATTTTTACTGCAGGGCGGCCAAATGCATAAGGAGCTACTTCATATTCTTGGAATACGAGATAGATCCCCCCATTTGTATAATAGAACTGTGAATCCTTATTGACGGGAACCTCGCTCTGTTTTTTTACATAAAAACTATCTCTTTTCCTCATGTAGTCAAAAGCATATTTCTGCACCTTCGTATATTTCACTTTAGATGTGAGGATTTCACTGATTTTCACCTGTTTACCGGAAGACACTTTAAAATTATAGGATGTTGTGTATCCCATTCCATGAGCTCCACCGCTATAGGAGTAATCGTCAAAAAGAATGCTTAGCTTTTCATCCTGGTTGAATTTCACTTTATACGAAATACTGTAACTATACTGGCAAGTGTATGGGGATTCTTTGCACCATTCCTCATTTTTATCTTTTTCCCTATCCTTTTTTGCTTGCAGATAAAAGGAATAGGCATCCTTGGCATGCTTAGTTAACACCTGATTAATTTTATCCTGAGCTGCTTTACTTTTTAGTCCTGATACTTGCGGATACGACAAGTCACTAATATTTTTATACTTTTTCTTGGTTATCTTCACATTGCTGAATTTTAAATATTTAGTAGATACATAGGCTTTTTTTCCATTGTACCGAATTTCCGACCAGCCGGATTTTGTTTTCGAATAAACGGTTACGGCTTTCCCTTTCTCCAACGATCCTACTTTTTTATAGCTGGTGCCGGGACCACTTCTAACAGATAAAGGGGAATTCTTCGTGTTTACCGTTGCGTTTTCTGTAGTGGCTGCGGAGACAGAGTCGATTTTTATCAGTAAAAAAGAGATGCATGTAAAAGCTAATGCGACAGCAAGGAAAATCTTAGTGAAATTCTTGAATAGCATTCAATTACCACCTTTGTATAATTTTTACATCACCTATTATATAAGTTGGTGGATCAAATAGAAAGTTAATTTTATAATTCAAAAGCTAAAGAGGAGAAAAAAATGAAAATTGGTTTAGTACGGCATTTTAAGGTGGCACATGAATTCCCTACTGGGAAATCTGTGACGGCGGATGATATGAAGCAATGGTTTGTGGACTATGATGCAGCGGATATTATTTATGGAACGACTTTACTTGGCGTGGAGGAATGGCAGGAATGTTATTGCAGTGATATGTCGAGAGCTGTCAAGACAGCGGAACATATTTATCCAGGTACGGTTCATCGGATGGAGGAGCTGCGGGAAATACCTTCTCCCCCTCTCAAAGGGAAGGTGAAGCTGCCGTTCATCCTTTGGGCCATCTGGATTCGCTGCTGCTCGCTGTTCAACAAGGAGACAAGGGCGGAAATTAAGATCGCCGAACGAAGGATCAATAAAGTATTGGATGAAGTTTTTGCAAAGGGGGAAAGGGATGTTCTGATCGTGAGTCATGCCGCCCTTATGGTTTATATGAGGAAAGAGCTGATACGACGGGGGTTCACCGGTCCAAAATTCAAGATTGCCGGTAATGGAAAGCTGTATGTATTCGAAAGATGATAAGTCAAAAATATAGGGTTTCCCGCCATAGAAGGTAAGTCTGGTATATTGAACATTTTGCTTAAGAAAGATGCAGGCCTTTTCCGATTAGTTATTCTTTTTCTTTTGGTTGTGGTTTATTATTGTAATAGTGTAATTTTTACGAATTCAATAATAGGGAAAGAGGTTGGACAATTTGGTGAAGGCAGTTTTTTTTGATTTAGATGATACATTACTATGGGATCAGAAAAGTGTAAAAGAGGCTTTTGTGGCCACATGTGAAGTGGCTAAGGAGAAATATGATTTAAATGTCGACGAGTTTGAAGAAGCGGTTCGGAAGGAAGCGCGTGAGCTTTATTCTTCTTACGATACTTATGGATTTACACAAATGATCGGAATCAACCCATTTGAAGGACTGTGGGGGAATTTTCAGGATGATCATGATGAATTCCGGAAGATGGCCGTGATTGCACCAAATTATCGGAAAGAAGCATGGACGAGAGGCTTGAAGGCATTAGGGATCGATGACCCGGCATTTGGGCTCGAACTGGCAGAACGTTTCCCTGCAGAGAGACGTAAAAAGCCATTTATTTATGAAGAATCATTCCGTGTGTTAGATGAATTAAAAGGGAAGTACAAAATGCTATTGTTGACAAACGGTTCTCCTGAACTCCAAAATACTAAACTTGAAATTACACCTGAACTAGTTCCTTATTTCGATCAAATCGTCATTTCTGGAGCTTTTGGACGAGGTAAACCGGATGCCTCCATTTTTGAGCATGCTTTGGAGAGCATGGAGCTTGATAAGGATGAAGTATTGATGGTCGGCGATAATTTAATGACGGATATCCTTGGAGCATCACGGGTAGGTATAAAGTCGGTTTGGATAAATCGCCATGATAAGGAACGGAATGAAGTGCTTCCAACCTATGAAATCAAGCATTTAGAGGAGCTTTTCCCAATCCTTGAGAGCCTGGAAAATTAATTGGTGATCCTTCTCCAAGTAACGAATTTGGAGAGGATGACCTAAAGTATTAGGACTTTCAAATTATATACAGAATGAAAAGGGTGATATATAGTTACCCTGTAATCAATTAAATTATTCAGACTAGGGGTGTCCAATAACAGTTGGGCTGAGAGAGAAGCGCTTATGCTTCTTAACCCTCAGGACCTGATCTGGTTCATACCAGCGTGGGGAAGTTAGAATCTACTAAACAATGACATTTCATTTGGTCATTGCTGTAGTCATACTAACGTTAGCCGGGTCTTAAATATGAGATCCGGTTTTTTCGTGCGAAATGGATTGGATTTTGTCCTTTTTAAATGAACTTAAAAAGGAGAAATGAAATCATGATGAGTAATTCAGTAAATGACATGAACGTTTCAATTATGTCCAGTTTTGCCGGGAGTAAAAAAGTGTATGTTGAGGGATCTAGACCTGATATTAAAGTACCTATGCGTGAAATTAAACTAAGTCCCACTACAGGTGCATTCGGTGAAGAGGAGAATCCGCCTTTGCGGGTTTATGACACAAGCGGTTCATATACGGATTCAGAATATCCCATTGATATTCATAAAGGCCTTGCCCCGATTAGACGCAATTGGGTCTTGGAACGTGAAGACGTTGAGGAGTATGAAGGACGTGAAATAAAACCCGAAGATAATGGGTATAAAAAAGTGGAGTCACAATCCAAAGCTGAAATTTTTCCGGGATTGAAAAGAAAGCCATTGCGTGCAATGAAAGGGAAAAACGTAACCCAGCTTCATTATGCCCGTAAAGGTATCATCACCCCAGAAATGGAGTTCATTTCAATCAGGGAAAATGTTGCCCCTGAGTTTGTAAGAGAAGAGGTAGCTAGCGGCAGGGCGATCATTCCGGCAAATATTAACCATCCTGAAAGTGAGCCAATGATCATCGGACGTAATTTTCATGTGAAAATAAATGCGAATATAGGAAACTCAGCTGTTAGTTCATCGATCGAAGATGAAGTGGAGAAAATGACTTGGGCTACACGTTGGGGAGCCGACAACATAATGGATTTATCCACCGGAAAGAATATTCACACGACCCGGGAATGGATTATCAGGAATTCACCAGTGCCAGTTGGGACGGTTCCGATATATCAAGCATTGGAAAAAGTGAATGGAGTCGCGGAAGATTTAAATTGGGAAGTTTTTCGGGATACATTAATCGAGCAGGCCGAGCAAGGTGTCGATTACTTCACCATACACGCTGGTGTGCTTTTGCGGTACATCCCTTTAACAGCAAAACGAGTTACGGGTATTGTTTCACGAGGGGGCTCCATCATGGCACAATGGTGCTTGGCCCACCACCAAGAAAGCTTCCTCTATACTCACTTTGAAGAGATTTGTGAAATCATGAAGGCATATGATGTTTCATTTTCATTAGGTGACGGCCTCCGTCCTGGATCCATTGCAGATGCAAACGATGAGGCGCAATTTGCTGAATTGGAAACACTGGGGGAACTGACGAAGATTGCTTGGAAGCACGATGTTCAAGTCATGGTAGAAGGACCGGGTCACGTACCGATGCATTTGATTAAAGAAAATATGGATAAGCAGCTGGAAGTCTGTCAAGAAGCTCCATTCTATACCTTAGGACCTTTAACAACGGATATAGCTCCTGGATACGATCATATTACTTCTGCGATTGGTGCTGCAATGATTGGATGGTTTGGAACTGCCATGCTATGTTATGTGACACCGAAAGAGCATTTGGGACTTCCGAATAAAGAGGATGTTCGAGTAGGGGTCATTACGTATAAAATTGCAGCCCACGCAGCTGACCTTGCAAAAGGCCATAAGGATGCACAAAAACGGGATGATGCCCTTTCGAAGGCTAGATTCGAATTTCGTTGGAGAGATCAGTTCAATCTTTCTCTCGACCCTGAAAGGGCGGTTGAATATCACGACGAAACTCTACCGGCTGAAGGTGCCAAAACAGCCCATTTCTGTTCAATGTGCGGACCTAAATTCTGCAGTATGAGAATCTCCCAGGACATCCGTGATTTGGCAAAAGAAAAGGGCCTGGGTTTTGAGTCGGTAATCGATGAAGGGCTTAAAGAAAAAGCGAATGAATTTAGGAAAACGGACGGAGAAATCTATCAATGACTCGGACGAGAGGGAGAATTCGATGAATCGGGTAATCCAGATAAAAGTTGAAATGAAACAGTTGGAAACTCAATTGGAACAGCTGAAAAGAGAGCTGAACATTTTTCGCGAGAATTGTAATCATGAATTTGTAAAAACTGAATATAGTCAACAATGTACAAAGTGCTACTTAATCGAAAGTCTGCAATGGTAGTGATTCCTTAATCGTCCTTTCGTTATCGGAATTAATCCCTTAATCATGTGAGGCATTCAATCATAAAGTCAACATGATTAAGGGATATTTCATTACAAACTTGTTTTATTAATATGAAGAGGGGGAGGGACCAGCCATCCTTTTTCCTTATTTAATCTTAGGAAATCAGCACCCAATACTGCTTTTTTTGCATGGAATTGTGCGAACATCACTGCGATATCTTCGCGGATGCATTGACCCATGATCTGGCTGCAAGCAACTAATCCTGCATTAATATCGATTGATACTGAAGCAGAGATTTCAGGATCTTGAAGACGTGCCCCAACGGGAATATCCTCTAAATTAGCTTTAGGCCTTTCAGGTGGTGATGGAGGCAGTCCTACGTTATTTTCTTTTAATAATAATTCAATTTGGTCATTTTCCTGTTTCCCTTGATTTATCACTTCTACAAGTAATTTATGCAGGTCCTTGTCACCAGTGTGATTGAGCATTGTTTGATGACATGCAATTAACCCTTTTGTTGTTGTTAGAAATGCCCATGTACCAAATACCTCTCCGTAATGCATAGGCTCTTCTTTTGGGTTTCCACTTAAAATTCCCATAACCATCCTCCTTGAACTATTTTACGCATTTAAGTTACCCTGTACTAATCCATGAGTTAATGTTTGGAAATGTTAGAGGGTAAATTAGCCTTTTATTCCTTGTAGCCATTCTTGATAACATTCATCACAGAGCATTTCATTTCTATCCGTGTCAGTAACTTGAAATGTTACGACATGGATTTTTTTTTCTTCCGTGTCATCAGTACAATAGAAGCATTTATGAGTCATTTGAAATCCTCCCATACATATAAAGTGTTTATAGTTTAGAACATCACGGCTTTTTGTATACAGACAACATGATGTAGGGCGGAAGAGTTTATTGAATAATCCTGTTGGTTTTTAACATACTAAGCTTGTTCACATCATTGATGAAACGAGGAGGGAAATAAAAATGCAAAATCAAAATCAAAATCAACAAGGTCAAGTACACCAGAACATGCAAACGGGTGCTATTCCCCCACAAATGAATCACGGTGGTCACGAAGTATTCGATGTACATGAAGTGTTGTCGGGAGCGATTGGAACTTTAAACACTTACATGCTTTTGCGTCAGCATGCTCAGGATCAGGAATTGATGGACATTCTGGATCGTCAATATCAGTTCATCCAAGGTGAATATAATATTTCACTGGAGTGCTTCCAAACGGGCCAAGATCCTTCTAAACCAACCCAGAGCTACAAAATGAATCAAGGTAATGATTTTATATATGGATTGACACCAACCCAGCCAAAGAAACCTTTGCAATCCGTGTCGGAAATTACAGATGAGTGCATTGCAGGCTTGATGCTTGGAGCTGTTAAGTCTGCAGCATCCATGAAAGCGATGGCAGCGCTTGAAATAACGAATCCGGTGGTTCGCCGTGTGTTTGCAGATTCCGTTCCGAACTGCATTGAAATGGCATATGAGATTTCGTTATATCAAAACAAACATCATTACTACCAAGTTCCACAGCTTGCACAGCAGGATATGCAACAAATGATGAATTCATATGCACCCGCACAAGGAAATAACAACATAAGTCATTAAATGACATGGTTTTTGGATTCCTTTGTCAAACAGAAAGAAGGGGTAGGACAAATTGTCCTACCCCTTCTTTATCATTGTTTCATCTGATTTATTTCCTGAATGCATTCCTGGACGAGGGTTACAGCCTGACTCATGGTGGCTCCCCCGCCAAATGCTGCGGTCACGCCAATGGCTTCAAGAATTTCTTGTTCGGAACAGCCTTGATCTAGACATCCTTTAGTATGATAGATAATACAATATTCATCTTGCGAATATAAGCTTATTCCTAGTGCGATAAGCTGTTTTTCTTTCTTGGATAATTGCCCTTCTTTAAAGCACTCTTCCGTAAACGAATTGAATTTCTCAGCTAGATCAGGCATTTTATGCGTAAAGGCACCGATTCCAGCTTTATAATCACGAAGAGCATTTTCAGTAGAATTGTTAGCTTCAAATTCCATTTTCCATTCAGCTCCATCCTAAATTTTTTTCATCAAAAATTAGTATGAGCTAAACAATGAACGATTAAACAGAAACACAGGAGTTTACAGAAGTAATCATAGAACCGTCCTTCCTACAAGGCAAGTGATCCCTTAGGCCGGGTGGCTTTGAACCATTGATAGCATAGGATGCAGATAATTGTAACGTCGATGGCATCACCGGCATAATACATTAACATTCCTCCATTTTCCGCTTGTTCCTTGGTGACTCCGCTTGGAGGATGGGCAAAAATATATTTAGAAAGGATATCATGGCCGGCCAGTGAAATTGTAAATACGATAGCTCGAAACATGAAGCTGAACCTGTGGGGCGCAGGGTCCATATAAATCATAGATGCAGTGAATAGATAACCCGCTATGAACACGTGAAAATGCACTAATGCATGTAGAAGCGCACTCTGATGCATCAACACATATAACCCAGTCGTATAAAGTATCCAGAGTCCCCCAATATTTAGCGCGGAAGCGATGGTTGGATTACTTAAAATGCGCAGCGGCCAACTTTTCAACAACTTTGAAAGGCGTCTTGCTGATTGTACATCAAGTGTTCGCAGTACAAGAGTAATGGGAGCAGCAAGCACGAGTAGGATGGGTGCAATCATTCCAAGCAGTAAATGACCAACCATATGCGCAGTGAAGTCCATATGCGCGCGATTGGCTATGGGGCCAATGATTGCAGAAGCTGCACAGATGATGCCAAGAATCCATAAAAACGTACGATATAAGGGCCATTTTTGATAGCGGCGGCTCGAAATTACGACAGCTGCAATATAGATCACTATAACAAGCGCGGGTAGAATCAATAAAATCGATTCAAAGAGAGCTCCATTATCATTTTGAATATGACCATTACTGTGCATAGCGGCCTTCTGCTTTCATTTTAAGTAAGCTGCGCCGTGTTCGAATGATAAGGGAAATGCCGATCAAAATCATGACGGTGGCTGCAATGCTCCAAATCAAGTCGTATGGGAGAATATCGACATTGTAACGGATCTGATGAAGACGCATGAGCTTGTGCTGGATGGTACCGTCATATAACTGAAAAGAACCTGCCCCTAGCAATACTCCCCCTGTCCACCTTTTCAGCCATAATCCCTTTCGGCGGCGAAGGTCAGCGAACATGAACAAAGACCCGACAGTCGCGAACCAGCTTAGAGCATGAAATAAACCATCCGAGACAAGCCCAATATTGGATGTGGACTTGTCATAGAAGTGATGCCAATGCAATAGCTGATGAAAGATGGCCTCATCGATGAATGCAACCAGTCCGATCCCGAATAGAAAACCTGACCAAAGATTACGAGCGGAATAAGTATAGCGGATTTCTGAAAGAGATTGATCTTTTTGATTTCTGGGCTTGAAATCCATTTTCCTTCCTCCTTTTAGTTTGCTTAGATACAGTATTTTTTCCTTTATTTGGTTCTTTGTACTTTACCCAGTATTGTAAGGTTATAGACAGGGGAAATGGACCTTTAATAACACTTTTTTATTGAGACGGCCATGAATTTAGATATTCCTTAGCTTTCAGTTATCTTTTTTAACCACATAACAATTTTTTCTAATTCCTGATCGTTATAACTGAAATCATGTTTCAAGGATGGGCAAGCGGGTAAAAAAAACCGTATTATATAAAAAAATCTACTGCAATAAAAGGAGGAGTTAATATGTTTCGTCATCAAAAAGAATTGCAATTTGAAGTTAAGGTAGATCGACCAGATCCGATGCTGGCCCGTCAAATCCAAGAAGTTTTAGGTGGACAGTTTGGGGAAATGACTGTCATGATGCAATATCTTTTTCAGGGTTTTAACTGTCGGGGAGAAGAAAAATATAAAGATATGCTGATGGATATTGGTACAGAGGAAATTGGGCATGTAGAAATGCTTTGTACGCTCATTAGTCAATTGCTTGATGGCGCTTCTCCGGAAGATCAGGCAGAAGCCGCAAAAGACCCTGCCATAGCAGCGATCATGGGTGGAATCAATCCCCAGCATTTGCTCGTAAGCGGTCTAGGCGGACTGCCAACCAACTCGAATGGGGTTCCCTGGAACGGATCTTATATTGTAGCGAGCGGAAATTTATTAGCGGACATGCGGTCGAATCTGCATGCTGAAAGTCAAGGACGCCTTCAAGTGGCCCGTTTATATCATATGACAAAAGATGAAGGTGTCCGTGCTACGTTCCGTAAAATGTTAGCCCGTGACCGTTACCACCAATATCAATGGATGGCGGCCATTGCAGAACTTGAAGAGAAAAACGGCGTAGTCGTCCCTGCGTCATTCCCTCCTGAAGCGGAAATGGAATCCCAACCGGAAGCGTACGAATTCTGGAACTTGTCAGAAGGCAATGAATCAGGAGACGGCCTGTGGGCAACAGGAAGTGCCCCAGATGGAACAGGAGATTTTGTTTATGTGGCAGAACCAGTTGCAAAAGGGCAGATTCCTAACCAAAAGGTTCCGGCGGCAGAATTGCATCATGACCTTGATAGAAATCAATCGCTTAATAGATAAAGAGATAAAAACTCATCAAGAAAAGGTTGATGGACCTAAAGGGACATCGGCTTTTTTTATTCTACAAGGGTTACGGATTCATCGATGGACATATTTCATTATCTGTATATAGTTGCTCAAAACTTTAATAGTTGCTTGTGAAATTTTTTGGAGTAGCATGGTTTCCAACTTCAAGACAATCCATATCAAAGGCGGTCTCTATTTATATAATAAGGAGTGGGATGGATGAAAGCTGTAGTGGTTAAAGAACCGGGTGGTGCAGAACAATTACTATTCAAAAAATTTTCTAAGCCCATGCCGGAAAAGGGAGGATTTTAATTAAGGTGAAAACCTCTGCAATAAATAGAAAAGATATTGTTTCACGAGAAGGAAAATCCGGTTATATGGCCAATCCTATATTAGGGATTGAAGTTTCTGGGAATGTGGGGGAAACAGGGGAAGGAGCAAATATAGAATTGGGTTATGCTGAATATGCTGTGATGCCAGCTGATAGAGCGATGAAGATCCCGGATAGCCTGTCATTTGAGGAAGCGGCAGCGATCCCTGAAGTATTCTTGGCTGCGTACCAAACCTTGTTTTGGTTAGGTGAATTGACGTATCAAGAAATAGTATTGATTCATTCTGACGGAAGCGGTGTGGGCACTAACAGCTATCAAACTGGCAAAAAAACTGACAAAAGCGAAAATCAACACTACAGCAGGTTCAAATGACAAATTGGATTTCTGTCACTCTCTAGGAGCGGATATCTGTATCAACTAGTAAGAAACAATCTTTCGATGAGGAAGTGCTGAAAGCTACAAATGATCAAGGAGTGGATGTCATTCTGGATTTCATCGGTGCTTCTTACTGGGAGAAAAACCTTAAAAGCGTGAGGACTGATGGAAGATGATACTGATAGGCATTCTAGGTGGAACTGTAGTCGAGAAGGTGAATTTGATGGAACCTCTCTTAAAACGAGTTCAATTAAAAGGGAATCTATTAACTCCCCGGAGTGATGAATATAAAAAAGAGTTAACGGAAGAATTCGCTTCAAAGGCCATGCCGTTGTTCTTCCAAAATGAAATCAGGGCAATCGTAGGTCATGTCTTCCCTTTTGAAGAAATAAAAAGGGTGCATGAACAAATGGAAGCCAAAAAGAACTTAGGTAAAATCATCTTACAGGTGAATACATGAAGAATGAGAGCTGCTTGGTGTGTGAATGGAGGAGGTTGCCAAAGAAAACAACATTATGGGCGAATGAAAGAAGGCCAAACTATAATGAATATCTACAGAGTCAGGATACTTTTCTTCGGTGTCGGACTTAAGGGGGAATCGTAATGAATGAACTGAATGCATTATTCAGGAAAAGAATTGGGCTTCAGGACGATGAGAAGCTGACATTTGATAAATTAGATGAAATTCTTGATAAGACAGCGAAAACCATTCCTTTTGAAAACTTATCAATCATGGCATCCCATTTGAGTGATATCAATAAAGAGAATATCATGAAGAAAGTCCTCGTGAGGAATGAGGGTGGATTATGCTATGAATTGAATACAGCCCTTTATTTTTTCCTGTTGGAAAATGACTTTGATGTATTCTTGGTTCGGGGTGTCATCTATAAACAAGGGTGGATGACCATAGGAAGGACACATGTCACCATTCTTTTGAAACATGAGGGCCAAATATATTTAATCGATACGGGATTTGGTGGGAACCTGCCTTTAAAACCAGTTCCGTTGAACGGAGAAACCGTCATTTCCCAAAATGGTGAATTCAGGATAAAAAAGGAAAATACCGACCATGGGAATCATATCCTTGAGTTAAAGCTGAAATATAAAGATCCCGATTGGAAAATCGGGTATGCATTCGATTCTTCAAAACCCGTAGAAAATGTAGTGGAACTAAATGAGATCCAAACGATCATCAGTGAAAATCCCCAATCGCCATTTAATAAGCATCCATTAATCACCCGTCTTACAAACGGTGGTAACATCACTTTAACTGATACATCCTTTACACAGTGGGACGATGGGAAAGTGACGAAAGAAGAAATAGATGGAACACGATTTAAAGAATTAATGAAACAACACTTCGATAGATAAGAGAAACGGTCTGAATATCATAGGCGTGCTTGACAGTCTTTTTATGATTAGTATGTTCACTTTCGGGACTTCATTGATGTGAAAGGGAAAATCTAATTTTGCTGAAAGCAGGACAAGTGTCAGTCCTTGTTGAATTAGTAGTTGAAAAGAGGCTGATGAAAATGAGTAATGCAAAATATAAATTTTATTATGTGAACGGTGAGACAGAAGAGTTAGAGACGAATGAACAATATTCTGATGAAGCGAATAGTATCCTGAAATTGCAATTAATCCAAAATGCGACGTGGCTGCAAGCCGGTGGCAAACATATCAACTTGGCTAATGTAATTAGTATTGAATATACAGGAGAAAAAGGTAATCGTAAATCGGAGTCGATCAAGTTCAGACCTAATAAGTAAAAACATCCATTATGGATGTTTTTCCTATTTCAGATTCGGATTCAGAGGGGTGAAAAGGATATGGATAGGAAGAATCGGTTGGTTTTTACTAGATCAAATGCTGGTACTAAACGAAAATTTGATGAAGCGATCACCATTTTGGAATATAGCGTAATGCTAGTTGAATTCTTTGAATTAGAAGAATTCAACAATATAATTGCAGGTCAGTTAATGCTGATTTTATGTGAGACGAAAAATACTCGTATAAAACGGGAAAAGGTCACCATTGACCATTCCTTAATAAAGAAAATCAATCCTTACCCGAAATTGTATCCCATAAAAGATTCCATTCAAATAAGCAATGCTGATATTCCCGAAGACCTCTTCGATTACTCTAAACAGAGGATTGAGCTAAAGCTTTGGAGAAATCAAATTATCTATAAAACCATTATCGAAGGGAAGATCCATGAAATAAAAATCATTGATTTTATAAAGGAAACAGCTAATAAGATTGGTGGGGCGCAAGCTGAATCAAGTCTCCCTAATAATTCCATTATCCCGGATGGGCATACCAAAATCTTATTAAGGAGTATAGCGAAAGGGTTATTCAAATCCATCGGCAGGGATTATAAAGAGCAAACTTCTATGAACCTCTCACATATCATACAAAAAATCGAGGAATCAAAAGAGGGCTCGTGATTAATCCTACTGATGATGGAATTGTCCGGAGTCAGCCATTTAAGTTGTGCGTTTGCGGATAATTAAAACCCTAAGCAATTTAGCTTAATAAAATGAAAGACGATTTTTCTATTTGCGATAGAAAAGTTCGTCTTTTTTTCTTTCCTTTAATTTGCCACCTCATAAGATATGTAGGATTAACGCTATCAGTCACATTCATATAAGGGGAAGACTAATCATAAATTATGTCTGGCTCCATTCCTTTGATCTCGAGTGTTCTCCACAATTTCTGCATATTTAATTGGTAAGGTGGGTTTAACTCGAAAAGGAGGTTTTATCCATGATGAAAAAAAGAACAAAAATGCCAATCATTTTATCATTATTAACAGCCCTACTTTTAGCCCTCGGCGCTTGTTCCAACAGCAGTGGTCAAAACAAAGATAATAAAGTAGAAAAGCAACATGGTGAAATGGAAATGAACCATTCTGGCTCAGGAGATGTTCCTAAAGGATTAAAAGCTGCAGAAAATCCAACCTATGAGGTTGGAAGTCAAGCAATTATCGAATCAGGTCATATGGAAGGCATGAAGGGGGCAAAAGCAACAATAGTTGGTGCCTATGATACGACTGCTTATGCAATTTCGTATACGCCTACAACTGGCGGAGAAAAAGTGAAAAATCATAAATGGATCATTCACGAGGAGATCAAAGATGCAGGTGAAAAAGCGTATGAACCTGGTGCGGAGGTTACAGTAAATGCCTCTCATATGAAAGGGATGAATGGGGCAGTCGCTGAAATTGAATCTGCTGAAAAAACGACTGTTTACATGGTTGATTTCACTCCGACTACAGGAGGAGAAAAAGTGAAGAATCATAAATGGGTAACGGAAAGTGAATTATCAGCGTCTGAATGATCTAGCATCATATTTGCACTTGCTTTCAATTCAGAAGAAGAAAAAAGGAATGGCAAACAAATCCATTCCTTTTTTTGAATATGTGTTCTTGAAAAGTATTGTTTGGCAGGGATTGTGAATTTAGTATCTGTTAATATAGAATTATAAGTTCTTGAAAAATGGTGGTGTAGGTATGGTTACTGGATTAAATATTAGACCTTTTATGGAAAATGATTATACAGCACTGATCAACTATTCTTTACCTATAGAACAAGCAATCTATACTTCTTTACCTTTGAAAGTTATCGAAGACTTCAGGAAGGATAAATATAACCTCCCCATGGTCATATATTTAAATGAGGATTTGATTGGTTGTTTTGCCTTATATACGGATAAAGCGGGAAATCAGTTTACAAGTAATGAGAATGCCATTCTTCTTAAATCATTCTCCTTGGATTCACGCCATCAGAAAAAGGGGCTAGCTTTTAAGGCTTTAAAAGTTTTACCTGAAATGATCAAACTAAGTCATCCAGATAAAAATGAGATTATTCTAACGGTGCATCATTCGAATATTCCAGCGATAAATTTATATAAAAAAGCTGGATTTGTTGACAAAGGATACAGATTTAACGGGGAAGATGGGGAGGAATTTATTTTCCATTTTGCTCTGGATTAAGGGAGCTTTAGATAACTTCCGGTAGGTATCATTAACCTATTGTCATGAATAGGTTTGTTATGCTTCACATAAGTTCACCAAGCTATGTAAAGCCTCTCCCCCAACGAAGTGACATCAATAGCCGTCGGAAAAATCCATGTGGTTCATCAAACAACCAAAATTCCATAAATTTCTTCAGACGGTATATGGATAAAAGATGAAAGTTTCGTAGAGATATCATGAACATAAATCCCGCAATCTAGCAATATGTTTGTATGTTTTTTTAATAAAACCGGTATTTGTCTACTCTCACTTTGGCCAATAAACATCGTTTGATTTCTGACTGCCAAACCCCGAGTATAACCAAGGCATTTAAAAATATCTTCCTCATTTCTTTTTACTAGGAATTCACCTGAAACACAATAATAAATTTTATCATCATAATGAAGTACACTGTGAGGTTGAAGTAATTTATCATAACAAATCTTAACCACTTTTCTTTCCTGTAAAGAATATTCTAGAATCACACCTTTGGGGATTGTTTTATTAGGGAAATAACTTGTGAAAGAGAGCAAATTTTTCCTTGGAGGATTTGAGAACATTGATACATATAACTTATCATTTACGATATACAAATCGTTGACATGGCAAACATCGTCATTTTCAGATGAAAATCTAATTTCATCAATTCTCTCCAAATTGTTTTCCAAATTATAAACACCAATTGAGTTAGTTTTGGTTTCAATAATATAAGCTTTATCATTGTCTATTGCTATACCATGTAAATCTAATTCTGTAGATAAAGCTTTATTCTTTATAACCTTTAAGTTTTCATCCAAAATAAAGATTCCATGAGAATTTGAAAGTACGACAAAAGAGCTGCCGTATTTTGTAATACCTGTGCACCAACATTTAAAACCTTTTTTATTTCATATTCTTGGTGTTTAAATTGGACTAAATAAAGAGCACCTTTATGATTGCAGCATGAAATTAATAATTTACAATCATCTATGGGTATCATGTAATGTCGCACCTCCTTTTTGGGACAATTCCTTTTCTTATAAAGTATGAATTTTTTTAAAAATGGTATAGACAAGCTATCGAGGATAATAGTGGATTTTTTTAATAGCACCATATATATAAATGTAGTTTGGAAAACATAATAGTGTGGTGTAAACCATTATTCTTTTTATATAAGTTTATAAATTTGTATTCGTTTTGAAATAGGCTTTATGCTCTACACTCCCAAGTTCTTTAGCATATTTAAAAAAATATTTGCATAAGTATCAGGGGCCAATGTTCTCCAATGTCATTAATCTTAAGTAATTTCCTCATTGATAGCTTCAGAATACTGCCTACTGTAATCACAAAAAATACAATAGTTTATATGTATGAGGGGCGATTCTAGAATCGTTCTTCTTTATTTTTGCTGGTTTACAATGCCATCCTTTCTTCATGCCAATACTGATAATTAGCTCAATCCCATGTCATTACTGAAGTAAAGTGTACGGTTTTGTCCATTTCCTTTACAAAAACATATAAAAGTTCATGAAAACTTTACTTTTATTTACAGATTTCTCATATTGATGTCAATATTCGGTAATACATGTTTGGTATAATCGATTAACGGTTTTAAAAAGAAATTGGAAAAGGGTCTTCTAAAAATCTTTCATTTGCAGATGAGTAAGCAGGCTGATTGAAGATGACTGACTGACTAGTAGGAGTGAACAAAAATGGAGCAATCTATAAATCTAAATGAGCTTACATTTAGTGAAAAAGATAGATATATAATCATTACGAATGCTTATCCACATGAAGAGCAGTTATATCGGAATGGGTTCATCCATCGAAGAGTCAAGGCTTATCTGGATGAGGGTTTGAAGGTTGATGTCTTTGTTTTGCATCCTGCCTATAAAAAAGCAGAAAAGTATACGTATGAAGATGTGCCAGTTTATCGAGGAACTGAACAGCATCTGCGCATTTTCTTAAATCATAAAGTACATAAAAAAGCACTCATTCATTTTGTTAATCCAAAAATGGTACAAGCGATAAAAGAAACAAGCTCGGATTTACCGATTATCACATGGATACATGGATTTGAAACTGAGGCATGGCATAGAAGATGGTTTAATTTTCTTGACAGCCCTGAAAGCTTACGGAAGATACTTGAAATGTCGGACGACTATTATGTAGAACAGCTTACTTTTATGAATTGGTTTTATCAAACGAATGAATTGAATACTACCTTTGTTCATATTTCTAAATGGTTCAAAGAACATATAGCGGAATGTGACGCGAGAGCAGACTCGAAAAATTCTGTAATCATTCCCAATGTAATAGATGACAATCTGTTCGCCTTTGTAGAAAAACCAGTTGAAATGCGGACAAAAGTCCTTTCAATCAGGCCATACGCCTCACGAAAATATGCAAATGATTTATCGGTGAAAGCAGTGCTGGAACTATCAAAGAGACCATGCTTCGATAAGTTGGAATTTGCTTTTTATGGTGATGGAAAATTGTTCGACCAAACCGTTGGGCCAATCCGGAATTTTGAGAATGTAACTATCCATAAAGGCTTCATATCTCAAGAGCGAATCGCTGCATTACATAAGGAGTATGGAATTTTCCTTTGCCCAACCCGTTTGGACTCTCAAGGTGTTTCAATGTGCGAGGCCATGTCCAGTGGGCTAGTGCCGATTTCAACAGATATCACGGCAATTCCGGAATTCGTTAAACACGACGTTTCTGGCCTTCTTACAAAACCTGAGACCCCTATCGATATTGCGGATGCAATAGAGCGTTTATATTACAACTCGGACGTATTTTTAAGAGTGTCAAAACAAGCATCGCAGTCGATTCGGGATAAATGCGCCGTAGATGTTGTTATTAAAAGAGAATTGGAGCTTATCCAAGGTTAATGGAGGGGGGTTTTTTCAATATGGACGAACGAAACGAATATTGGAAAACTATGTATGAAGAACTTGAATTGCAAATGAAAGACATGATGTCGATGACATTGGAGCTCATAGAGAGCAATAACACGGAAAAACAAAACATTATTGAGAACGTTACAAAAGAAAATAATATGTTGCGAGCAGAATTAGAAAAAAGTAAGGTAGCCCAAAAAGAAAATATTAAACTTAACAAAGAGATACGGAGACTTAAGTTATTAGAACACAAATTCAACGTTACATATGCAGGGAAATTCACGTTAAAATATCTTGCACTTAAATCATCTATTAAAGAACAAATAAAAAAATAAAATTTTCATATCAAATTTCAGTCATTGGAGTGAAAACTTTGAAAGCATATGAACTAGTGGAAAAAGGAAAATTGAAGGTACTTCTATTTGGCTTTATTGACATGAATTCAATGGATGGATCTGCAATATTTTTATCTTCCTTAGCATCGACCATTGCGTTAGACTCTAACATCGAGGTTGATTTACTATTAGCAAGCCCGGTCAAACGCGATATCTTGATTCAACCTCTTGAGAAATTTGATAATATAACCATTCTAAATCCTTTTGTTGATCCCTTTTTTACTGCCACCGATGCTGAATGGGTAAAAAAAGGGGTCATTGATTTTGATATAGCTGAAATGCTCATTTCTCATTATTGGAGTCAAAAGGAATATGATTGGCTATTTGTTAGAAGTATTGAGACTGTTGAAAGAATAGTAAAGCATAAGCATATCATAAAGAATACATTAGTTTATGCTACAGGCTTGACTCATATAGGTCAGGATGTTGATGAAGAAAAATTTGGGAGCATTAAAAATATATATGATCAATGTGCGTATTTCTTATGTCAAACAGAGGAAATGTGCGAATTTGTAATTGAGACTCTTAATTTGAATAAAGACAAAAACAAAGTTTCCCTGCTTACCCCGATGATACCAAATGTTGAATCAGCAGGAGGGGAGACCCGTTTAAAACACAAACTTGTGTATACAGGCAAGTTCGACCCTGATTGGAAGACCATTCCTATCATTACTGCCTTTAAAGAATTAAAACGCGAGATTCCGAATCTTTCACTTGATATCGCAGGGGATAAATTCAAATGGGTTAAAGATGATTCACAGTTTAAGGAAGAAGCGGAATACCTGCTTAAAAATACAGAAGGGCTTACATGGTATGGGGCATTGACAAGGGAGAATGCCCAACAGTTAATAGTGAACGGTGATATTGGGATAACCTGGAGAAGTGAGGAAATGGACAGCAGTCTGGAACTGTCTACAAAGTTATTGGAGTATGGAATATTAAGAAAGGCTGTAATAATGAATCCAACAAAAATGCATATCAAGCTTTTTGGCGAAGATTACCCGTTATATGCTGTTACAGAGAAGGACTTCCGTAGCGCAGTCAAATTAGCTTTATACAATAAGGATATATATGAGTTTGCGGCAAAACGAATGTATCAAGTTAGCAGGCAGTTTTTGTTTTCGGAAGCATTAAAAAGATTGCAGGGGCTATTATGGAGTAGACGTATAACTGATTATGTGAATCAAAGCGGAAATGTGTATTTTTATATTGATGAAGATGACTTTGATGAACTGAAAAAGCATGTACCATCAAATCAGATAAAAAAATTGCCGGCAGATTTTAATGTTGAGGAAGTTTTTACCTGTATAGTGAAAAACATACCTGAAGAAGTAAAACGGGGCGAAAAACTTTTTAAACTATCAGGATATGGTCAAATCATTTCAGCAGAAAAAGCAGGGTGTTTTACTTTCCTCCAAATCCATAAAAGTGTTGGAAGCTTTGAACAAGATTTTCAAAATAACTTGCCATATCTAAAAACTATAGGATATGAAACCAATGGCACTCCTAAATTAAAACCAAAAGACATGGAAATTCCAATAAAAGACCGGATCATTGTTGAAAATAAAAACAATGATTTGAAAGTGAAAAATAAAGAATTTGTTAAACAAGTAAAGCAATTAAAAAAACTGAACGAAGCTCAACTTAAAAAAATCACCAAGTTAGAAAAACAAAACCTGGCACTTGGACGTAAATACGATTCACTTTCGAAATCGAAAATGGGTAAAATGACATTTAAGTATTGGGATTTAAGAAAAAGGCTTAACTTTTAAAAAGGGAAGCCTGCAACTGACTTAGTAGAAAAATGCTTCGTCATCCTTGTTGTTGATACGTCCAGAAAGCAATGCGTCCACGAGATTACCATTAATAATCAACCCTTTTCCATGCTAGTATTCTCTTTCCCTAAGAGAGAGATCACAGAGCTGCAAATCAAAGTAAGCAGCCGTACTGGTTCCGTAATGGGTGCCAGGATGTCATATTTGAGTACCAACAGTATTCACAAGACATAGCAGAGTTCTGTACGACGTTTTCACTAGACCGCCGCTTCGGTAATGTAGGTTCACCGAATATATCAACACCGATTGGTTATCCTACGTTTAATGATTACACGGCCCAAACATGAACTATATTTTGATGAAGGCCTTTCTGAGAAGTTTAATTTTTCAACAGATATATTCCAACCGCTGCAAGCTGTATATGTAAAAACAATACTAAAAACAGCAGGGAATCAAGTACCTATCTTAAGAGAAATTGAGCACCTTACCGCCATGAAGAAATAATCGAATAAGAAAAAAATAAGAGCATCCTTAGTAGGATTGCTCTTTTTTTCGGTTATAAGAACCTTTGCCTTTTTTGTTTATAACACGAGTTGAGGGGTCAAACGCCCAACGCATCCGGCTATTTGTCATTTCACCAATTGTTTTCTTATTGGTTTTAGTCATTGTATATATTCCTACTTTCATAGTTTATCCGAACAAAATTCTAGCTTTGCACACCTTTGTTTTTACTTGCAATAATCGAAGCCACAACTGCAAAGGGAAGTAAAAAGAAAGCCAGTATTCCATATCCAGCTCCTTCAAACCCTCTAATGTTCACAAAACCAATGTAAAACAAAATAATTGAAGTTATAACGGTTAATATACCTGGTAATAGCCTTACAAATAAAGAGAGGTTTAATTTCCTAAACCACAAAGATAAAAGTATTGCCACTATCCCTGGAACACATGCAATAAGAAATGGAGCTCCCAACATCATTTTTGTAACCTCCTCAAAGTTCATATGCTTCATATGCAAATAATACCAGAATAGGTAAAAAATTTCTTGGTTAATTTGAAATATGAAAAAGACAGCCGGGGGTGGCTGCCTTCTTCTATGTGTGAGGGAGGAAAATAAAATGTCGAACTAAGGTAAAGGTAGGTTTAATCAAGTTGGATTCACGGGAGGTGTGAAGGTAAAACTTGTGAGGTAACTTACATTCTTAATAAAACCTTTTGATGATGAATATGCAAACTTGTATTGTGACTAATTGCATAAATGTATTGTCTATTTGAATAATGCAGAAGAGAGCCATTATTTTTGTCTCAAGCTTTCTAAAAATAATTAATCGGATTCTTGATTCAATACATAATTAATCAGTCGAAAATCTACTCTAGTACTTTTAATATGTGTCCTATCAGCAAATTGTTCAAAGTTTAGTTCTCTAATAATGGAATTATTAGGACCATGCAGACACATTTCAAATATTACTAAATTAATTGTTTCTTTAGTTATTTCTTTATACAGGGATGTTAAGTAGAATGTTTTTTCCCATTCATCCATAATATTTTTATAATGATAAATGAGTTGCAAACAATTGTTGATAAGATATAAGAAATTTTGTATTGATTCTTTACTATGTATGTCACTTTCATCAATAGCTTCGGACATAAGTTCGCCATAAAACTTATAATATTCTTTTTTGTTTTCTTTCTCACTAATTGAAAACAAGTCATCACCCGATGTTTCGATTTTCTGATGCAATTTCGTATAAAATTCGTCTTGATACTTTGACATTACAGCTTTATACGTCGTATAGGCTGTTCTCCCCCAAGAGGTGGTATTATACTCCGCCACTATTTCTTTTTTTACATCCCTTAACTCTTGAATCTGAATCAAAAATGAGTTTTCAAATCTCTGCATTTTAGTAGTTTTACTTTGGTCTTGCAAAGCCTCTTTTGTGCTTTCCATTTCTTGTTGAAGTAAAGAGAATTCACTTTTCTGTATCTTAAGTTGCTCCCTTTGTAAGTTATTTGTTTGGTAAATATATAGTATCGTAATAGTTGTTAAAAAAGGAACGGTAGAACCGCCTATAAAATCTCCGTATGTGCCAACCTTATCAAAGGATATACCAAATAATTTAACCATGAAATACCCAAAAAAAGGTGAGACCATTGCGAATATCATAATGGGTGTAACTAATTCATCGTAATTCATTTTGATTGATTGATTTTTTTTAACATCGTTAGACATATCACACCTCAAAATTTAAATTTTTCCAATAACTATATAATAGCACCTATAATATAATGGAAGAATTTTATTCTTATTAAAAATCAAAAATTATTTATTTGATAGACAACAGATTTATGTCAGTTGTCTATGGTTAAAAAGAGGGTGTGAATGAGCAATCTATCTTTGAATTTATCAAAGACATTCTACAAAAATTTACAAATCCCTTCATAAAAATTCACTTTTAATATAATTTATTTTATCGAAATCAGAGGAAAATAGGAATATTTTACAGTAATATATACATTGTTAGAAAATATTTACAAAAAGGAGTATGATAAAGTTGAAGAAGTTCACCGGAGTTTTGTTAGTATTTGTTTTTGTTTTAAGTATGTTCTTTCCATTTATAGGTGGAGATAGCGCTAGCGCTGCCACTAATCAGGGTTTTAAGGTATCTAGCCCAGAAGTAGTTAAGGAGACAGTATATGAAGACCTTGCAGTAAACAAGAATGGTATAACGCGAAGCTTAAGTGCTAAAGAATCTCGTGAAATTCAAAAATTAGTAAAGAAAGAGTATTTTAAAAATCAGAAGAAAAATACTATTTATACTAAAAAGGGACAGTTTAATTCAAATAATAAAGGAATTACAGCTAAAGCTAAACAACCAGTTAATTTCGTGAGAGTGGCCCACGAAACCGTATATGATGGTAATAAAGGAACTATTACGATGTCGTCAAGAATTGATGCTATGACTGGACAGAAACCAGTTGCTATATGGACTGGTGGAAAACTTTACAGAAGTTATGATCAGTATGGCAAGTATAGATTAGTAGACAAATTTGATACGGAGTGGACAGGTTCAGAGTTAAAAGTTGGTAAAAAAACATCTAAGACTTACAATAATAAAACTACGCATTTTTACCAAAGCCATCATAAAACTACGGTGGGATGGAATGGTGTTGGGACAAAGACTAATGAAGGAGTAACAAAAGAGGTATTAGTTAATAAAAAGACAGTACCCTATCCTGAGATCACAAATTTAGACAATAATACATCTATGTGGATTCCTACAAAAGCTAATATGCCGGTAGTACCACTAAAGGACAGGACAAAAAGAAAGAGTGGACTAAATGTTACATATAAAAAGTGGTATATTAAAGAATATGGAGATCCAAAATGGGATTGGTCGCAGATTCACGTACATCATGAAAAGCCATTAGAATATGGTGGAACAAATTCGATGTCCAACCTATTTGCTCTACCTAAAGACTTTCATATAAAAGAAGTTACTCCTTGGTGGAGAGCATATTAATTTGATTTGGAGGGATAAGTCATTTGAGCCATTTCGTACTAAACACGTTATCTGGACTTAAAAAATTATTGAACAACAACGACCAAATGAAAATAATATCATACGAAGGGGAAGTTAGAGATATAACTTGTTCTTTTAATTCCGAAGCTTGTACAGCTGAAATTGAAAAGTTTGAAAATGAAAATAGTATCAAACTTCCTGAAGACTACAAGGCGTTTCTAGCACTCCATAATGGAGCAAGAATATATGAGTCAATTGAAGAAGACGGTGAAAAACTAGGCGATGGTCTAGAAATATTTAGCTTGGACGAAATAAAAGAATATCAAGAAATTGAATATTTAAGTGAACATGGGATTCCAATTGCACATCTGTTAAATGATTGTTATCTCATACTGGATACAGAAAAACTAAAGAGTGGGGATCCAAATTACCTTAATATTTTGGAGTTTACAGACCTTTCATCTCTAAATCTTAATTTTGAAATATTTTTAGACCGCTACATTATTTCACAAGGTGAAGCGTTTTGGAGCTGGCCTATATACACAGCTGAAAACTACTATAGAACTAGGTAAACAAAAAAGAGCGATTGCTAATTAAATGCAGTCGCTCTTTTTAATATTATTTCGACTCGAATTCAAGTATCACTGTTTGTTTATGTTTGGTTTTGTTTGTTTCGTAAATAAAAGAGTCTGCGGGATCATTTAGCTCAGAATCTTTTATAGATGTCTTTTCTTTAGATGCCTTTACGTTCGATTGAGAAGAACAACCAATTAAGATTAATCCAGCAAGTAAAATGACAGCATATTTTTTAATCATATTACAGCTCCTTATTCGTTTGTTAAAAGCATAGCATGGAAAGACATCACTTTTGTGTCACATTTTGAAAAAGAGGGGACAAATATTGAAATTCACTCTTTCAACATAATATGAATTTAGTTGAAAGAGTGATGCAGATAAATAAAAACCAGAGAAATACCTGGCTTGATGGACAATATGGATACGGCCAGCATCAAAAATCTCAATACTTTGATAGCTACCAGGTAATTTAATGCATCACTCATTTCGCATTTTTTTATTAATTCTTTCTGACCATTCATATACACATCACGGTCTAAAATTAAATTATAGAAATAAACAATTTCAGCTTCGCCAAGAACTTGTCAGGGAATGTCCAAATTGACCCATTATCCTTCGTTGGTGTTATAATATTCTGAAAAAGGGGGAGGTAAAATGGAGGAGAAAGTGTTAAAAGCGATTCAAGATGATTACCCAGATGCATTTGCATGGTGTTATGGATGTGGTCGGTTAAATAAAGATGGTCATCATTTTCGAACGGGTTGGCAAGGCGAGCAAACAAGGACAATTTATACACCACGTCCAGAGCATATCGCAATTCCAGGCTTTGTTTATGGCGGCTTGATTGCATCGTTAATTGATTGTCATGGAACAGGTTCAGCTGCTATTGCATTGCATCGTAAAAATGGTCATGAAGCTGGAGATGGAGTGGAGCCTCCTAGGTTTGTGACAGCTTCACTGAAAGTGGAGTTCGTAAAGCCAACTCCCAATGATGTACCATTAATGGCCATTGGGACAATTCATGAGATTCATCCTAAGAAATGGAGAATCGAAACAGAGGTTTTTGCCATCGATAAACTTTGCGCCCGTGGAGAAGTTATCGCTGTTGTGATGCCAAGCACTTTTACAAGCAAAGAGTGATCGAACTCTTGGAAAAGGTCATTAAACGCATTCAAAAGGGAATTAAGATTTTGCAAAGGGACCGTCCAACTAGTTGGACGGTTATTTAGTGTATCTGAGTATCCATTTCAAGCATATCCATAACCATGAATGGAATCAGAAGTGCAGGAAAAGATGGAGCGCTTTAAGGATAAGAAAAGACCATGATTTGTTGGCAGGAAAGAAGAAAGCAGCATGTCTTCCAGGTAATCAGTTTGTGCGATTTTCCTACTAAGTGATTTTCAACTTGGATGAGTTAAGCTGATCCGGGGCATCTTTCAACGGAATTGATAAAAGAAGAAATTGAGAGGACACAATGGATTGTTCAATTAGATTAAATGTTTATTTACTAAAGAGACACCGCTTCCTGCTGTATCGGTGTCTTTATATTTTATCAATTTTGGATCATTAGCATTTCATCATAGATTAAGTTTTGTCTAAGCTCAGTTGCTGTTTGTGTGGATATTTGCTCCTCTTCAACCATTTGCTGAATGATATCACGTTCTATTTGCATCGCATTCAATTGAAAATGACTCACCATCTCTTCGAAGCAATGTGCTTCTTTTTCACTTAATGTTCCGAATGGATTCAAATAACGATTATATCTTTGAATGACAAGCATTACTTCATGACGGTTTTCTGGTGTAGTTTGTTGTTTGATTAATGAAATAGCTTCCTTTGAAGCTTCTTTTTGTGCTTTACGGAACTCCCGGATTAGGTCCGCGTTTTTAACGATGGAGTTCTCCAATTTCGCTTCCCATTTTTTATCCCATTTGACATTGAGTTTTTTCTTGAAAAGGATTGCCTGCAAATTGATCCAAGCTCTTTGCAGCGATGATTTTTGCATATAATTTAACGTTCTTGAAATATACACTTTATAAAGCTCAAAGGCTGTTTCAGATATAATCCCTTTTTCGACTAATCCAGAAACGACTTCCAATTCCTCATTGGCCCCTAGCTCCACTAATTCGCGTATTGTCCGATTATCCGGTCTATTTGTTATTCCCCGCTCTAAATCTATCAGTTGCTCATTTAAATCTTCCATCACTTGATGCACAGCTTTCTGATTATCAATAGTTGCTTCTTTGCTCAAATGATTGATTGTTTTATTCAACACAATTTTATAAGCTTCCTCAGTGGTAAGATGTTCATCTTTATATTCAGTAGTTGTCTTTACTAGTATCGGCAAGAGAACCGTAGCCAATATGACGCTTAACAAAATAACGCACGCTGCGATGAACAAGACAGTATTACGCATCGGGAATAAAGTGTCATCCGATATAAAATATGGTATGGATAAAGCGGTAGCCAATGTAATGGTTCCATGAATGCCGCTAACGGATGTCAAGAAGGCAAATCGTGATCTTGAAACATTTTCCTCATCGGTGTCATGGCTATCTTCTGGATGAACCCTTGACATGATGAATTGCTCTAATGGATTCACTCTGTTTTTCGTAAAAGTATCATGCAGAATGTATACCCAAATAAAACGGATCACCAATAATAAAAGAACGATCAAAACACTTATCCCAAAAAGATTACCCCTATTTAAGCCGGGCTCAATTTCCAGATAAACAATCGGCACCATGAATCCTAGCAAGGCAAATACAAGTCCATTCAAAACATAACCTAATACAGACCATGTATTAGTTGATACAATTTGCAATTTAGTTGTGGAACTCTGAAGGCGGTCCCGCTCGATGCCATGAATTACACCTGCAGCAACCACTGCCAAGATGCCGGATACATGGAATTCTTCAGCTACCATATATATGGCAAAAGGCGTAATCAGTTCAATAACAATGGACATGGAGATTTCTTCAAGTCCATGAACCCGTAAAAATAATCGTAATTTAACGATTAAATAGCCCAATAGGAAACCTATAATGATTCCGCCTAAAGCCACAAATATAAAATGAAGCGAAGCATCTTTTATAGAAAATACTCCAGTTAAGGCAGCTGCCAAGGCAACTTTAAAAGCAACGATTCCGGCAGCATCATTGAAAAGTGATTCACCTTCAAGGATGGGCATCATATTTCCGGGCAATTTCAATCCTTTTGTAATCGATTGTACGGCTACAGCATCTGTAGGGGTAATTGTGGCTGCTAAAGCAAAAGCGACAGCAATCGGCATATCCGGTATTAACCAGTGGATGAAAAACCCTCCTGCAAAAACGGTCACGAATACTAACCCAAAAGCCAATAACAGAATAGGCTTGTGCAATTCAAGCATTTCCTTACGGGACGTATTTTTCCCTTCTGTAAAGAGCAGCGGAGCAATAACACAAATCATAAATAATTCTGAATGAAAATCCAAAGATAAGTGAAATGGCAATAATGAAAGCACTGCTCCCATGACTATCTGATATATTGGAAGCGGAATACGAGGCCATATGGCATTCAAGATGGTTGCAATTATTGTGGCAACCAATAATCCGAGCAAAGCGATTAAGAATGACATAGAATCCCCCTATCTTCTAATGTTTTACTCTGAGTGTCCATGAAACTACTATAAAAAGATAAAAATGCAGAGGTATTTTAAAGCGATTATCCATCCTTTAAAAAGTATCTTCTTTATGGTCTTGCATATCTTGGTCAAAATCCATACTTAAACAGAGACAGTATTTTTCACTAATATGTAGTCTCGGTTTTTGATATACCCCTTAGTCATTAATTACAAACAGGATATCACAAGAGTTTACGGTTTATTCAATATCAGTTTATAACATAGCTTTTTAATTCTTCTAAATATAAGTTCATGCTGGAATCAGGATTTTCTGTATAAAATACCCTTAATGAAGAAACATAGAAAAATGGAGTTAGAGCGACCTGCAAAAAAATGGGGGTAACCAGCTTGATTCGTAATGTTGGCAAATTGTTAAGAAAAAAGAAAGAAAAAAAATCCCTGGTGCAAAATGATTACCTAGATTCCAAGCCTGCAGATTCACTTGATGCGAATTTCAGTCAAAATGTAGAAACACTTCGTTCTGTTTATCATAATTGCTCGGATGTCATGTTTCGCTCGTTCTTACTTTTCGGAAAGACGCGGGCGATGCTCATTTACATTGCGGGACTCTCAGACATCGAAGCGATAGAGCAATATGTGCTATCTTCACTCATGCAAGAGTCATCAAAAGAACCACAACCATTAAATGAGTTTATTGAACATAAAATGCCCGTTCCTAAAGTGGTAAAAGTGAATATGCTGGCGGATTGCATTGAATCGATTTCCTCTGGAAACCCGATCCTTCTATATGAAGGGGGAAGCGATGGATTTTCTTTAGGATTGTCCAAATGGGAAAAGCGAGCGATTGAAGAACCTGTGGCAGAGAGTGGAGTTAGGGGGTCGCGAGAGGGATTTATTGAATCGCTAGAGGTAAATACGTCCCAATTGCGACGTATTATTAAAAGTCCTGCCCTTAAAATACAATCGATGAAGATCGGAACTCTTACCAGGACGAATGTTTCAATTGCTTATATTGATGGACTTGCGGATAAAACACTGATTGAAGAGATTACAACTCGGTTGGAACGAATTAAAATAGACGGTATTTTAGAAAGCGAGTACATCGAGGAAATGATTGAGGACAATCCGTTTTCACCTTTCCCTCAGATCATGTCGACAGAACGGCCGGATGTAGCCTGTTCTAGTTTGCTGGAGGGACGAGCTGTCATTCTTGTAGAAGGAACCCCATTTACTTTAATTGCACCAATATCCTTCTTTTCTTTGATTCAATCACAAGAGGATTATGCTCAACGTTTTATGGCAGGCACTTTTATCCGTTGGTTGCGTTATTTTTTTATGGGATTATCTCTTTTGCTTCCTTCACTTTATGTTGCTATTTTGACGTTCCATCATGAGGCGGTCCCAACCGCCCTCCTGCTAAGCGTAGCAGCATCACGGGAATCGGTCCCTTTTCCTGCAATAGTAGAGGCATTGGCTATGGAAATTACGTTTGAAGCACTAAGAGAGGCAGGGGTTCGATTGCCGAAGCAGGTAGGTTCTGCCGTCAGCATTGTTGGAGCGCTAGTGATTGGTCAAGCTTCCGTACAAGCGGGCTTGGTTTCAGCGCCAATGGTCATTGTGGTTGCAATTACGGGAATCGCTTCTTTTATGATGCCTCGTTATATTGCCGGAATTGCTTTCCGGATGCTGCGTTTTCCAATGATGCTGCTTGCCGGTACCTTAGGACTGCTTGGCATCATGATGGGGATCATCGCCATAGTCATTCACTTATGCAGCTTACGTTCCTTTGGCGTTCCATACTTAGCGCCACTGGCACCGTTAAAAGGTAAAGAGCTGAAAGATGTGCTGTGGAGAGCCCCTTGGTGGATGATGGATTCACGCCCGCGTCTCACAGGGGATTCTAATGTATACCGTCAAGCCCCGGAACAGAAACCAAATCCAAAAAGGGGGAGTGAAACGGAGTGAATAATAGCTGGAGGCGAAAAAGGATATTGGAGAAAGGAAAAAGGCGTCATTTCATGAAAAGCGTCCTTCTTTTGCTCGGTATTTGTGGAACGACCCCTTTTCTAAGCGGTTGTTGGGATCGAGTGGAAATCACTGATTTGGCGGTTGTCACAGCAGCCGCCATCGATAAGAAGGATGATAATCAAATCGAACTATCCGTCCAAGTCTTTATTCCAAGTTCAATAAGTAGCGGAGGAGGTCAAGGAGGGTCCAGTCAAGGAGGGGGTGGGGTTACGACATTGGTGAGATCTGAAAAAGGCTCCAATATTTCAGATGCATTGTCTAGGCTTCAAAGCAAGCTTCCGCGAAAAGTATTTTGGGGACATTGTAAAGTATTTGTATTCGGTGAAAAGTTAGCGAAGGAAGGAGTTCAAGAGCAGCTGGATTTTTTGCTGCGCCATCCGCAGCCAAGAGAGAAAGCAAATGTGTATGTAAGCAAAGGGAAAGCAAAGCCTATCCTTGAATCTTTGCCGCCCCTGGAAAACTATTCAGGGGAAGTGCTTAGAGAACTATCTGATTTACATATCGGGATGCTGGTCACACTACAGGATTTAGATGAAATGTTAACGGGTAAGCCTCAAGCGGCCGTAATTCCATTCATTAAAATATTACCTCCAGGGAAAGGGCAAACGAAATTACAGGGGATTCCTTACATTGTCGGATCAGCCGTGTTCAAAAAAGATAAAATGACTGGAACGATAACTGAAAAGGAAACTAGAGGGCTATTGTGGTTAAGGGATGAAATAGAATCATATACCGTGACCTTACAACCAAAAGGTGTGAAAGGGGAGATTTCTTTAAATCCAGTGACAGCCAAAGTCAAGATCATTCCGCAAATTATCAATGACAAATGGAAATTGTTGGTGAAGGTAAATACAGAAGGAGCTGTTATACAAAATGGAACGAATTTAGACCTTTCAAGTCCAAAATCTTTAAAAATGGCAGAACGAGCCTATCAAAAAGATATAGAAAAACGCATCGAGCTGGCTTTTCTGAATACTCAGCATAAGAAATCGGACATTTTAGGGTTAGGTAAAGATTTCTATAGGAAATATCCTAAACAGTTTAATAAGGTCGAAAACCACTGGGAGGAGATATTCGCGGAAATGGAAGTGGAAATCGATGTTATGGCCTATATTCGAAGACAGGGCTATATTAACAAACCGGCAGGTTTATCTGAAAATGAGGTGAAGGACAAGTGAGATGGGGGCCTTTTTTGTGTACAACCGTGATTGTAATTCTAATCATTTTGTATGAATGGCCGAAAATGAAAAAAAATCCTAAAAAAGATAAAGTGGCATTTGTTACACTGCTCCTCACTGGCTTGGTTCTGTCCATGTTCAATCTCCCACAGATGTCAGGGCCCACTCAATGGGTGGAGACTCTTTTCAGGCCATTTGCAGAGTTTATGGAAAAGTGAGTTTATTAGTGGGTGTTGCGGGATTAATTTCATTCTATTAAGAAAGGAGGAAGCAGATGGAGAAAGGGAAAATTTCATCTCTGCAGATGGCATTCATGTTGTATCCGGCGATTGTGGCAACGGCTATTCTCGGTGTTCCCAGCATCACAGCGAAATATGCCAAAACTGATTTATGGCTCTCCCCCATTTTTGCTGCGCTCATAGGGTATTTGACGGTGTATATCGCTTATAAACTGCACCAACTTTATCCAAAACAAACGGTGATCCAATTCACTGAAAAGATCATTGGTCGGATTCTGGGGAAAATTTTCGGTTTTTTACTCTTGTTTTTTTATATCCAGAACACGGGGCTAATCCTTAGATCCTACGCAGAATTTGTTGTCGGCTCTTTTCTGGTACGTACCCCGATTAGTGTGATCATGATATCGATGGTGATTCTGTGTGCGTTCATCGTACGCGGGGGAATAGAAGTGTTGGGGCGAGCTGCTGAATTGTTTGTACCTGTTTTCATTTTTCCAATCTTTATCTTAATCCTCTTGCTGATTCCTGATCTCGAATTTAAGAATATATTCCCGGTATTGGGGGATGGTATAATGCCCCCAATCAAGGGTGCGATTGTACCGGGTGGATGGTTCAGCGAGTTTTTCCTGATCATTTTTCTTCTCCCTTTCTTGGCAGATATGAAAAAAGGGATGAAATCAGGGATGATGACTGTGTTTACCGTGATGATGACGTTAATTGTGGTGAATCTTATGGTTCTATTTGTACTTGGGTCAACCACATCCACAAAACTTTACCCCCTGATGAATGTATCTCGATACATCAGTTTGGCCGACTTTTTTGAACATGTAGAGTCCGCCGTCATGGCGGTATGGATAGTGGGGGCGTTTGTGAAAATTTCCGTTTTTTATTATGTATCTGCTTTAGGTACAGCGCAGTGGCTGAATCTCTCCGACTATCGTCCTGTTGTATGGCCGATAGGGATCTTGATTGTCATATTCAGTTTGTGGTCGTTGCCTAGCTCTATGGATGTCAGTCGTAATGATACTAACGTCTTCCCTTTACAAGGAATTTTGATGCAAACGATTATTCCTCTGTTATTGTTGGTGATTGCTGTTGTAAGGAAAAGAAATCGTAAAGGAACCGAAACCAGCTAACTGGGCATTTTTTATGCTAAATATCCTATCAAAAAGGTGCTATCTATGTTCGTACTCGCGCAGAGGGCAGGACTAACTGAATGGATTGCATCTCTTTTTTTAGCCCTTTGAAGAGTTTATGAAAAAGTAAATCTATCAGTGGGCTACGTGATTCCAAATTTACTTACCATCACAGAAAGGAGGAAGATGATGGAGAAAGGTAAAATTTCCTCTCTACAGATGGCATTCTTGATGTATCCAACGATTGTGGCAACGGCTGTTCTCGGTGTTCCAAGCATCACAGCGAAATATGCCAAAACTGATTTATGGCTTTCCCCCATTTTGGCGTCTCTCATCGGGTATGCGACGGTGTATATCACTTATAAACTGCACAAACTTTATCCAAAACAAACGGTTATCCAATTCAGTGAACATATCATAGGTCGGATTCCGGGGAAAATTCTCGGTTTTTTATTCTTGTTTTTTTATATCCCGATCACAGGGCAAATCCTAAGAAGTTACGGAGAATTTATTGTCGACTCTTTTCTGGTCAAAACCCCGATTAGCGTGATCATGGCATCGATGGTACTCCTCTGTGCCTTTATCGTACGCGGAGGGATAGAGGTGATGGGGAGAGCTGCCCAATTGTTGGTTCCTGTTTTTATCTTTCCAATCCTCATTTTAATCGTCCTACTGGGCCCAGATCTTGAATTTAAGAATATATTCCCGATATTGGGGAATGGAATTATGCCTCCAATCAAGGGTTCGATTGTACCGGGTGGATGGTTCAGCGAGTTTTTTTTGATGATTTTTCTCCTCCCTTTTTTAACCGATATGAAAAAAGGGATGAAATCCGGGATGCTGTCTGTTTTTGCCGTGATGATGACGTTGATTGTGGTGAATCTTCTGGTTCTTTTTATACTCGGGTCAACAACAGCCACAAAGAATTATCCCGTGATGAATGTATCTCGGTACATCAGTTTGGCCGACTTTTTTGAACATTTGGAGTCCGCCATCATGGCCGTATGGATAGTAGGGGCGTTTGTCAAAATTTCCGTGTTTTATTATGCGGCTGCTTTAGGTACCGCGCAGTGGCTGAATCTCTCCGACTATCGTCCTGTTGTATGGCCGATAGGGATATTGATTGTAGAATTCAGCTATTGGTCGTATCCTAGCTCTATGGATGTCAGTCGATATGATATCATCGCCTTCCCTTTTCAAGGAATTTTGATGCAAACGATTATACCTCTGTTATTGTTGGTGATTGCTGTGATTGGGAAAAGAAAAATACAGAAAAAGGGAAGCAATTCAAGCTAACCTTTCCTTTCAATTCTTTGGTTTAAGATGCTTGAAAATAGTATGGGCAAGAAAATAGGCAAAAGGAGCTCTATCTTAATGTTAAAACAAAGTTGATTGGAACGAAAGGTTCGAGACTCCTGCTTAGAAAAGCGCTTCCATGGGAGAACCCGCAGGCGCATGGTGCAGAGGGCTCTATGTTCCAATCAACGGCAAAATTTTAAAAATCTTATAAAAATTATAGAAAGACTCAATCATTATGGAGTTTGTCTACAGTCTGCAACCATTCCGTTTTCGAATGGTTTTTTTGTTGAGTGAAAAACTTAAAAACTGGAGATCATCAGATGTACTTTGCAGCAAGTTAAAAATAATTAACAATCTTTTTCAAACCGTTTTGAGGTTTGTCCCGTTATCTATAGTACAAAGTTTTTTTTAGAAAGGAGAGAAGAAAGACGTGAAGAAAAAGGTCATTTTTGTTGGGTGGATATCATTGATGTTAGTCCTGGTAGGATTTTCACCGGAAATGAATTCGAAACCGGGGCAAGCAGTCAACGATGTCGTAAAAGTATACGGTCCAGGTGGCCCTCTTGGACCAATCAAGGAAGTAGCGGAGCAATTCACCAAAGAAACGGGAATAAAAGTTGAGGTAACAGCGGGACCCGAAGAAAAATGGATTGATCAAGCCAAGCAGGATGCCGATATCATTTACGGAGGTTCCGAGTATATGCTAACTGATTTCATGCTTAACCATCCAGGTATCATTAATGAAAAAAGCCGTACTGAATTGTACTCGAGGGCAGCTGGAATTCTGGTTAGAAAAGGAAACCCAAAGAATATACAGTCATTGGAGGATTTAACGAAGAAGGGCGTAAAGATTGTGGATGTTAATGGAGCCGGGCAACTGGGGCTATGGGAAGATTTGGCGGGAAGAAAAGGACTTATTCCTGGAATTAGCAGGAATATTGCCATTTCAGTGAAGTCCAGTGCAGAAGCTATCGAGCTATGGAAGGCAAATTCTAAATTCGACGCTTGGATAACCTATGAATCCTGGCATTACCGTCTATCGGATGTGACAGACCTGGTTCAACTCCATGAGGAAGACAAGCTATATAGGGGAACTCCGGTAAGTATAACAAGTAAGAGCGAAAACAAGAAAAAAGCAAAACAATTCATTGACTATCTTAAAACGGAAGAATCCCATCAAGTATTTCAAAAATGGGGATGGAAATAAAATTTATGAGGAGTGAGAGTATATGAAAAAGTGGTTGGTATTTTCAGTTTTTATGATGGTCCTAGTTTTGACGGCGTGTGGAAATGAAGCTGATGATTCACCCAAAAAGGATCAAGTTGTTAGTGGTACTGCCGATGAAAAAGCAGTAACCCTAAAATTATTGGAAAGTGAAACAACAGGCGAATACTTGGCTGATTCCAAGGGAATGACACTTTATTTTTTCAAGAATGATAAATCCGGTAAAAGCAATTGCGCGGATGAATGTCTGGAGAAATGGCCGCCGTTCATGGAAAGGGATTTTGCTGTTCCAAAAGGATTTGAGGAAAAAGACTTTGGAACCATTAAAAGGGAAGATACAGGAGAAGAACAAGTAACGTACAAAGGATTTCCACTCTACTATTTTGTGAATGATAAGGCAGCGGGAGATGTCAATGGTGAAGGAGTGAAAAATGTTTGGTATATTGTAAATAATGAGACGGTTTTTCCAAAATAAGAAAAAAAGGGACGATCACTGGTGGTCGTTCCTGTTGTTCGTTTTCCAAATTTACTTGGTGAGGAGTTGCAGGTGCGATTGAAAGAAAAACTTGATAAGGAATTGATGGCATTAGTAATGAAAAAGCATCGTCCTGCCCTGGAAGAACTTTATGACCGGCATATTAAATTAATCTATGGTTTTATTTTTAAATTCACAAATGGAAATGCTGAAAAAACTAAGGAGATTGTGCAGTTGGTCTTTTTAAAGCTCTGGACCACAAAAAGCAGTTACAATTCTGAAAAGGGGCACTTTTTAAGCTGGCTTTTGACGGTTACACGAAATGTGTGTGTCGATTATGTGCGTAAAGACAGTGTTCATATCCGGAATAACAAACACATGGACATGAGTCATCCAATTGACATAGAGGATCCGAATAATGATATAGAAAATGGGCTATTACACAGTGAAATTGCCAATGCTAAAAGTAAGTTAAGCAAGCCGCAAAAAAGGCTGATTGATTTACTGTATTGGAAAGGGTACTCGTTAACGGAAATTGCCAAAATTGAAAATGAACCGGTTGGTACCATCAAGAGCAGACTTCATCAGTCGCTTAAATTGTTGAAAAAGCATTTGGAAGTAGGTGGTTTGTAAATGAATACAAAATGCGCTAACCTGCTTTCATTTTTATCGGGTGAACTGGGGGAAAAAGAAAAAAAGGCATTCACGGAACACTTAATTCACTGCTCTGAATGCACTAGGGAGTATGAACAAATGACGGAAGCCTGGAATTCGTTGAAATGGGATTTCGAGGAAATCGAACCTTCTTCCTCCATGAAATCGGAGGTTATGAATTTTGTCTTTGAGACTGATGATGAAGTTCCAGTGATAAAGGAAAAGAAATGGAGTGGTATTTTCCTTAAGCAGTTTACACCTGTAACTTCAGGTATCTTGCTGGCCACTCTAGTTTTGTCATTTGTGCTGTTGTATTCCAATATTCAACTAAAAAAAGAACTTACAGCCATCAATCTGCCAATGGAGGTTAAAACGTCACTATCTTTGCAGCCTGCTGATAAGACAGCTATAAAGATGAATACGGACGGTGCTGCATACATTTTGCAGCAAGGTGAAGAAAGAAGGTTAATCGTTCAGATTCAGAATTTGCCTAGCCTTCAAGAGTCCGAGGTGTATCAGGTATGGTTGCTGAAAGATGGAAAACGGACAAATGCAGGCACCTTCAAGCCTGATGAAGCAGGCACAGGATCGTTGACATACAAACTGTCCATTAATGATCAATTCAATCAAATTGGCATCACAAAAGAACCAGATTCAAATAGTACAAAGCCTAGAGGTGATAAAATAGTTGGATCTTCATAAAAAATAAGAGACTTGCCCGCAAAGGGGAAGTCTCTTATTTTCTGTTCGTACCTGAATTTAATAGCTAAGTGAAATATGAATTCGAATATAAGTGTTTACCATTCACTATCGATCACTAGCAACGAATAACCAGCATGTTTGTTGGGGGCAAATGGACTTGTTTAAGGTAAGATAAATATTGTCCTTTCATGATATCTATTTATTCATTAAATCCCAACAGTACTCCCGGATCAATGCCGAAGCTTTCGTTTGACTGATAGAGAGGTCCTTCGCGACTTTCCTTGATGATTTGTATGTTTGGTAAGATTTCCTGATCAATATCCGTTTCGTTTCATCAAGTGCTTTATCGAGAGAAGTGGGGAGATCAATCTGTGTGACCTGTTCAACGTTCTCGGTAAAACAGTGTTCATTATTCGGCTTTTCTATGTTTGGAAGAAGTTATTCTTCGTTAGGCTTCTAATCATAGGAATAGTAATACAGATGATGATTTTAAACAGTTCAGTATGAATACAGGAGGCAGCGATGAAATACGAGATTATCTTATTTGATGTTGATGATACATTGCTAGACTTTAGAATATCGGAAAAAAAGGCACTGCATGAAGCCTTTTTGGAGTACGGTTTGCCCACCGGGGCAAAGGATTATGTGGTAGGCTATCAAGAAATCAGTAGAGGATTATGGAGAGATCTGGAACAGGGACTTATTGATTTAACTGAACTGGGAGTGGAAAGGTTTAAGCGGTTATTCCTTAAGCATGGTCTTGATATCCATGCGGATTCATTCAGCCGTGCGTATCTGGGATATTTGGGAAAGGAAATACATCTAATGCCAGGGGCTGTAGAGGTTTGCGAGAAGCTTAAAGGATGCCGGCTGGCTATTATAACAAATGGCTTTACGTCAGTGCAGACTGCAAGAATCGGGGGTTCTCCTCTTAGACATACTTTTGAGCATTTGATAGCTTCCCAAGAGGCTGGGTTTCAGAAGCCTGATAAAGGGATTTTTGATTATGCATTTTCCAAGTTAAAGATCACAGATAAATCGAAAGCATTGATAGTGGGTGACTCATTGACATCAGATATACAGGGTGGATTGAATTATGGAATGGACACCTGCTGGTACAATCCCCATCAAAAGGATAATAATCTAGGAATCAAGCCAACCTATGAAATCCGGAAGCTGACTGATCTCTTAGGGATTATAGGAAGTAAGCAAGTTTAGAGAGTTATCTGCGTTCTAAAAAACAGAGGCCGCTTGTCCAAGTGATAGGACATGCAGCCTTTGTTTTTATTTATGCCAGGGATTTTAGAATCAGTTCAAATCCAGCTCATCGGGTTTAAGAGTTTGATCCGTTTCGATGATTCTACTGGAATGCGGTAATAGCAGACAGAGTGCTAGGGAGATTACGAGGCCTGTCATCATGAATCCGCCAAATACCAAAGGGGATGGGCCATATGATTCCGCCATGGTGGCCCAGATGAGGGGACCGAAACCTGCAATGGCTGCCGCGACCTGATATCCGACGGATAATCCAGTATAACGGACCTTTGCTGGAAAGAGCTCTGAGAATAATGTTCCTTGTGTAGAAAAAATGGCTCCCCAGACGACTCCGAGCACAATTGCCTGCATAAAATAGAACCAGCCGACCCCTTGCCCAATCATTGTGAAATATGGGATAGCCAAGATGAAAAGGAGAATCAGGCCCCCAAAATAAATAATTTTTCGACCGATAAAATCAGAAATGTAACCAATGAATGGAATGGTAACTAGCATTGTAGCACAGCCAATCGTTAAAGCGGTCAAGGCTGAATCTCGTGAATAACCGAAATACATTGTAGTAAAGACGAGAACATAGGACATGATGAATACATTGAAAAACCCGTCCCCGATTTTTAGTCCGATTACTTGCAGCACACTTCTCCAATCGTGTTTCAACGTTTCAATAATGGGAACTTTCGCAAGATCACCGCTATCTTTCTGTTGCTGGAACTCCGTCGTTTCCTCAATTCCACTCCTTACCCAGATTGCCAATGCAATCAGTACACCGCTTAAAAGGAAAGGAATTCGCCAACCCCAAGCTAAAAATTGGGCATCGGTTGTCAAGGAACTTATAAGGGTTAGGCTGAACGAACCGGCAACTAAACCGATGGGTACCCCTAGTTGGGGAATGGATCCATATAACCCACGGACACCCTTTGGAGCAGATTCCGTTGCCAATAGGATGGCTCCGCCCCATTCACCTCCCAGGGAAATTCCTTGAATCAACCTCAGCACCACCAAGATAGCGGGTGCCGCCAAACCAACCTGGGCATAAGTGGGCAGAACACCGATAAGCATTGAACTCCCGCCCATGCCAATTAGTGTAAACATGAGTGCTGCCTTCCGGCCGATGCGATCACCCATATGACCGAAGAGGATGCTCCCGATTGGACGGGCTGCGTAACCTGCCCCGAAAGTGACAAAGGCGAGAAGAAGTGAAATGGCAGGATCATGATTGGGGAAGAATAGAGTTGTAAAAACTAAGCCCGTTGCTGTCCCGTATAAATAAAAATCATACCACTCGATAACGGAACCGGCTAAACTAGCGAAAAGAACTCGACTTTTTTTCATGGATAATGCTCCTTTAATGCATAGTTTTACTCAAAAATGGTTTCATAAATAAAGCACTTACATTGAATGAACAAAATCGCTGGTTAGGAATATAAGTAAAAAACTGGATTATTTAGATTATTTTAGAGGGGTTATCCATCACAGTCAATATATTTCTGATTTTTCAGAAAAAATGAAGCGATTAACTTAGCTCTTATCAGCTGTATTCGAATATAATTAATTCTAAAGTAATGGAAATAAACAAATTCAGATCTTAACGGATAAAATGGTGAAGCCAAATCAAGGGGAAATTTTTAACTAAAGATGAGAACAACATTCACTTAAAATCATTTAGTATTTTTTATGTATAGAAGAGTGGCGATGTGGAAATCATGTGGATAAGGAAATAAAAAAGCGGAAAGGATAAGATTTTAATAAATAATAATAATCTCCAAGTTACTTAGTATAATAGAAAAAAGGTTAAGGAGTTGGTTTCGTATGGAGAAGCAATTGCCAGGAACATCGCTTGAACCTGAAGAGATGGCTGAAATGGTTTTAAAAAAGGCCCTTAGTGATTATCGGAAAGCACAAATTGAAAAAGAAATCGATGACTCATTAAGAAATCGTGATAAGGAAGAGTTCCTTCGTTTAACTGAAATATTGAAGGGCATTTCATGAAATTTTGAACATTGTAAAAAAGACAAGTAGTTATAAATAAAAGAAAAGCTCATACGCACATAGAAGCCAGTGCAGCTTGATAATATAAATATGATGAAGATGAAATTTTATTTAATCTGAAACATAAGAATAGGAATCTATAGTATTATAATATTTTACATTGTAAGCGCTTTCTTGTATAATCATGATAATCAAATAAAGAAAACGATGGAGAGATATTGTAAGTGCGCCTATGACTGGATTCACAGGTAGTGGAGGCTGAGGCTGGGAGGTATATGCATCAGGATAGAATGCTAAAAGGGGGAGAAGATATGAAAAAGAATGGAGTGTCGTTAGCTGAATTTATTCAGGAGGATCGATTCGAGCTCAACTCCTACATTACTTCTTTATTTAACAAACTGAATGACTATGTTCCCAAAAGCATTAAAGATAAAAAGTAAATGAATGTCAAAAATGAATCGGGAAATTATGTATGATTTCCTGATTCATTTTTATTTTTTTCATTTCCAGTTTTAAGTCCGTGTCCGTAGGTCAAAGCCTCATTAAACCATTAAAAGGCTTAAAGGTATCTCTAAGTGACTGGGTGGAATATCTTATTTCTCAACTATCGCATCGGATAGGGATGCGGAAAGGTTTCAGTTTACATACAATAGCTTTACCTTCACTAAAAATTCAGGCTCCCATTATGGGTGCCTCTTTTTTTGATGTATTCAGCTTCGATTAGGTTATGTAATTCTTATTCTGTTGATATAGTAAAATATCTTTTGTTTTTTAGGCGGAACCGTTGAAATGAAAAAATTCGGTCTGATATATGTATTCAAGATTATTCCATTCTAAAAACCTGATATTCAGCAATCATGTCCTGATATCTAAAAAAAGAAAAAGGAAAAATACAGGAACAACCGGAGCCACGGGATTAACTTGGCGACAGGATCAACAACAGTTAACGTAACAATTATTGTTGGTTCGAGGTTGATTTTAAAGGGTGCTTTGCCTATTGGCAACTCTATATTATCAACAGCAGTCTCAATTTCTAATTATAATAATGCTGTGGGTGTTAATTTATCAGCAGAGGATACAATCTCCTTCATGTATTTGATTTAGAGGCCACAGTTGTCTTTACAGGAGGAGCAGCAGGAGCCTCACTGACGATTATTCGTTGAATTAATTTAAGCCTGCAAATCTTACTTAAAAAAGATATTTGTGAATCCCATTCATCTTGAATGTGGATTTTTTTATTGATTGTTTGTATTATAGCTTTTTTATTGTTATTGGGTTTATGGCCGCTCGCAAATAAGGTTTCAAAAGCGCACTTAGCTTGAATGGCATTTCATTACTAAAGGCTAAGGACCACCATCTATCGTGTCTAGGGGATTTTAATCCAGATGAATTTAAAAATACTTTTTGTATTTCTTTAATTTATAGATGACCGTTGGCTGACTGATGCCCAAATGGTCTGCCATTTCGTAGGTGGTTTTACATTGTTTCCATGCTTTGGCAATCAGTTGAATTTCAACCTTTTCCAGTGTCTTCTTTAAATCGAAATTCTCTTCACATTCTTTTTCGATTGCCAAGAAAGTGGAATCTTCGGGCTGTTCTATTTGCCCTGTGATGGATTGTGGAAGGTGTTCGGGAAATATATTTGGCACTTCAATGGTCAGGATTAACCGTTCAATTAGGTTTTCTAATTCTCGTATATTCCCGGGCCAATTATAATGGGTCAAAACTTCATAAGTCGATGGATGGATTTTTTTGAATTTCTGGTATTTATCATTCGTTTTCTTTAAATAATGTTGTATTAAGAGTGGTATATCTTCTTTACGTTCATGCAAAGCCGGAATTTGGATGGGAATCACATTTAAACGATAAAATAAGTCTAATCTAAATTTACCTTGACTAACCATCCCCTTCAGATCTTGATTAGTTGCTGCAACAAGGCGGAAGTTAATATAGTTTTCTTTTTTTCCGCCGATACGCTTTATCTTTTTTTCCTGTAATACTTTCAGTAATTTAGCTTGCATGGCAAGTGGGAGTTCCCCGATTTCATCTAAGAAAAGAGTTCCGCTGTAAGCCTGCTCAACCAGGCCTTGCCTTCCTTGTTTATCTGCCCCTGTAAATGATCCCGGCTCATAGCCGAATATTTCGGATTCAAACAAACTATCAGGTATCGTGCTGCAATTCACTTCGATAAAAGGTTCTTTCTTTCGGTTGCTTTGGTCATGAACAGCACGGGCAAAAGTGCTTTTCCCTACCCCGGATGGTCCTAATAAGAGAATCGTGGCATCGGTTTTTGCAACATTATGGATCGTTTTTAAAATCTGTTTCGTTTCATTACTTCTAGCGATCATATCATGGTAATCCAGTTCCTTTTCTCTTAAATCCTCGACTTCGGTTTGATAGCCTTTTACTTTTCGTTGTAATTGCTCAAATTGATCTTGCAATTGCAGAATCTCGGTTTGATCCTGGCCATAGCTGATTACCCTAACGAGAAGTCCGTCCTTATTAAAAATGGGATAGCCAGTCGACATGACAACATGACCTGTTTTTGTATGTTGCATTATACGCTTCGCTTTTTTTTCTTTTAAAACAATCGCATTGATGGATGGTGTGAGAAGGCCCTCACTTTCTAATTGATAGACAGAGGTACCGATATAAGAATCACTTTCCATACCATAAATCTCCCAAAGCTTTGGATTGGAATATAAAATGATACCATCTTGATCGGTAATGAGGATGTTATTATTCGATGTTTCAATGATCTTATTAAGTTCTTCCTCCAGCATATCGTCATACATGAGTTCCGCTCCTTTGGGATGTTGATTAATTAAAATATAAATCAAAGAGTCAGAATAATCAAAAATTAAATCAAAAAATAAGAAAATGATTAAGTCTTTGATCATTTGATGAAACAGAATATCGAAAAGCCTTATAAACCGCAGCGAAATAGTTGGCGTGAATCTTGCTTATGTAAAAGGTAAGAAGAGAACTTCCAAACAAGGGTGTTATATATTTCCACTCTATTAGTGTAAAAAAGATGGAAGTTCATTTAACATCATGAAATTGCAATGTAGTGAAAATAATAGTTGAAATTTAGGAGGATGTTACATGATGAAGTATCAACCGAAAGACTCATTCAAATCACCCCGTTTTTGCGGAGTACGTACGTTTATGCGGCTTCCATTTGTTGAACAGGTAGATGAACATATGGATTTTGTCATTACGGGAATTCCCTTTGATTCCGGGCAATCATTCAGAACGGGTGCGAGATTCGGACCAGAAGCCATTCGCGATTTTTCAATCCTTTTACGTCCTTATAATCCAGAACAAGATATTAATATTTTTGATTATATATCAGGAATTGATTATGGGGATATTCCGATCATTCCCGGTTATATCTCTGAAACATATAAAAAGATCGAAGAAGAGCTTACCCCAGTCATTGAAAAAGGGATCATCCCCATTTCATTAGGAGGCGATCATTCTATTACTCTAGGGGAGTTACGCGCAATCGTAAAAAAGCATGGACCAGTGGCCTTGCTTCAATTCGATGCTCACTCCGATACTTGGGATAGTTATTTTGATCAAAAGTATAATCACGGAACGGTTTTTCGCCGGGCAATAGAAGAGGGGCTCATCGATGTATCGCGATCTCTTCAAATTGGAATGAGGGGTGGTCTTTACGGACCGGAAGATCTTCAGGATGCCCAGGATTTAGGTTTGGGGGTTTATACGACGAACGATTATAAACGCATCGGGGTCCAAAAGATGCTAGAGGTCATTCATGAACGTGTCGCGAAGGGCCCGGTGTTTTTATCTTTTGACATTGATTTTTTAGATCCCGTCTATGCCCCTGGAACGGGGACCCCGGAGGTTTCAGGGGCCAGCATTGATGATGCTTTAGCCTTTGTAAGAGGATTGACGAATATAGATTTTGTAGGATTCGATCTTGTTGAGGTTTTACCATCATACGATCACGGACAAATCACGGCTGCCGCCGCAGCTAATATTGTCTATGAATTCATCACACTCATCGCTCTCGCAAAAAAAGGTAAACTGGAGAAAAAAGAGAGAACGGGAGATCTGGAAACGCAGCTTAACAACTAGTTCCCTCAAATAAATTGAAGGGAGGAACGGTGAATTCCAATCCTTCCCTCTTTAAACAAAGCGATATAAAACAAAACAACCCCAAAAGGAGATGTGTACATGCATATTTTGGATATATCGATCATGATTCTATATTTTTCTGTTTTAATCATTGTGGGAGTAATCGGATCCAAACGGGCAAAAACGGCAGATGATTTCATTGTAGCAGGGCGTAATCTAGGGCATTTTATGTATTTATCCTGTTTAGCTGCTGTGATATTAGGGGGGGCTTCCACTCTAGGTACAGCAAAGTTAGGTTATCAGTTTGGGATATCCGGTATTTGGCTAGTGGTGATGATTGGACTCGGCATTATCGCTATCGGGTTGTTTTTAACAAATAAGATATTTGATTTAAAAGTACTGACGATCAGTGAAATGCTTGAGAAGCGTTACAATTCTCAAACAAGATTGATTAGTGCCCTTGTCTCTATTATCTATACTTTCATGCTGACTGTAACGCAAGTGATCGGGATGGGGACGATATTACATGTTTTGGCTGGCTGGAATTTAACGGTTTCCATGATAGTCGGGGGTGGGATCGTTTTATTTTATACGATATTAGGAGGTATGTGGTCAGTCACCATGACTGATGTCGTGCAATTCGTCATCATGACGATCGGTATTTTCTTTATCATGCTTCCATTGAGCATCTCTAAGGCAGGAGGGTGGGACTCGCTTAAAGAAAATCTCCCTGCATCCCATTTCGAGTTAGGCAACATTGGCGGAGAGACAATTTTTCAATACTTCTTACTATTTACTTTAGGGGTTGTTGTTGGCCAAGATATCTGGCAGCGTCTTTTTACTGCACGAACCAAAGCGATATCTCGTGGCGGAACGGTTGGAGCGGGAATATATAGTGTTTTTTATGCGATAGCAATCAGTATCATTGGAATGTGCGCTTTTATTATCCTTCCTAATTTAGGAAATCCACAAAACGCTTTTACTAGTATAGCGATGGAAACTTTGCCTCCTGGTCTATTGGGGGTCGTCATTGCAAGTGTGGTATCTGCCCTTATGTCCACAGCTTCAGGGACATTGCTTGCTTCTTCCACTTTAGTTGTTAATGACATCATTAAAAAATATATCGGTCCAGGAATGAGTGAACGTCAATTTTTAAAAACATCCCGGATTACGACTTTAACGATTGGTGTATTGACCATTATCGTTTCGATATGGATTCAGGATATTTTAGTTGCATTGGATGTAGCTTACGCAATTTTATCTGGTGCTGTGTTCTTTCCAATCATCCTTGGATTCTTTTGGAAGAGGGTAACGGCTACAGCCGCATTTTACTCCATCCTGGCCAGCATGGTCGTTATTATTGTTGGATTGGTGATAAATGGACCATCCTCCACTCAACCAATTCTGTACGGGCTCGCTACTAGTTTTGTCGTCATTACTACATTTACTTTCCTAAGTTCGAAAAATCATCTCGAGAACAAAAGCGAGGAAATGCAAGATGTTAAGGGTAAAGCTGACATGGACACCATGGCTAATTGATGGTTCACCAAAAAAACAGAAAAAGAATCAAGGAGGAAAGAAAAATGACAAAAACAATTTCCCTTCAACCCGCAACATTCAATACAATGGAAGAAGAGCGCAATCACCGGAAAGAACGGCTGGCAGCTTCATTCCGGCTTTTTTCAAAGTTTGGTTTCGATGAAGGGATAGCTGGCCATATTACGGTCCGTGATCCAAAATATACAGACCATTTCTGGGTCAATCCGTTTGGGATGCATTTTAGTCAAATTTCCGTTTCAGATCTTATATTGGTTAATCATAAAGGTGATATTGTAGAGGGTGAACATTCAGTGAATGGTGCTGCCTTTGCCATCCATTCGGAAATTCATAAAGCACGACCGGATGCAGTTGCAGCGGCACATGCTCATTCGGTCTATGGAAAGACATGGTCTTCTTTAGGGAGACTGTTAGATCCGATTACGCAAGATGCCTGCCAATTTTACAATGACCATGCATTATTTGATGATTTTACTGGTGTGGTTTATGCATCTGAAGAAGGGAAACGCATTGCCAGGGCTCTAGGTCAATACAAAGCTGTCATCCTCCGCAACCATGGATTGTTAACGGTGGGCCAATCTGTAGATTCAGCTGCTTGGTGGTTCATAACGATGGAACGTTCATGTCAAGCACAGATAATGGCTGAATCTGTAGGCAAGCCCATTTTTATAGAACAGGAGTATGCAAAGTTAACTGCAGAACAAACGGGAACTGAATATGAGGGATGGCTGAGTTTTCAGCCTCTTTGGGATAGAATTAGAGAAGAGCAACCGGATTGCTTGAAGTGATCATAAAGCACGGGGATAGACACGAAACATGAAACGGATTGCTTTCATCAAAGAGGGAAAAAGGGATTGCAGGTTCTTGAGGAGGTTTAATAATGTCCGATTCTAAGAAAACAGCACCTTCACTTTATATCAGGGTCGATATACCAGTGAAATACATCAATGAGTTTAAGGAGATTTGTTCTGAAGTTGTTATCGAACCATGGGAATTCGGCGAAACTGAACCGCAGCCAACAGTAGATCTATCAAAGTTTGATATCCTTTATACGCTGGGACTTCATGATAATCTTAGCATTTTAAAAAAAGCTCCAAAAATTAAATGGGTACATTCAGACAGTGCGGGAGTGGAGGCCATGCTGAATGAAGACATCAAAAAAAGCGATGTCATCATCACTAATGTCAAAGGCTGCTCATCTGTCCCGATAGCCGAGCATACAATTGCGATGCTATCTTCGTTAGCACGGGGTGTGCCGAAAATGATCAGAAATCAAATAAACAAAAATTGGGTTGAAATCCCTGTGAAAGACCTTGAGAATTCAACAGTCGGGATAATTGGGTATGGTGATATTGGCTTTGAGATAGCAAAGAGATGTAAAGGACTAGGAATGACCGTTATTGGCTGCCGCAGAAATCCCGCCCAGAGGAAGGAAGAATATGAACCTGCTGATTTGATAATGGGGATGGATCAAGTGGATGAGGTCCTTTCTAGGTCCGATTTTGTAGTCTTGGCACTCCCGTTTACGAAAGATACTTCTTATTTTTTAAATGAAGAACGCATAAATAAAATGAAAAAAGGCAGCCATTTAATTAATGTCGGCCGTGGTAATACGATTGTGGATGAAAATTTAATTGAATCATTGAAAAATGGGCACATCGCAGGAGCGGCGTTAGATGTGTTTGAAGTAGAACCTTTACCTAAGGATCACCCTTTCTGGCAGCTGGAAAATGTCATGGTATCTCCACATAATGCTTACAACTCTGCCAAACATCTAGACCGTGTAATGGAGTTATTCCTGAAAAATGTAAAGCTGTTTTCTGACGGTAAGCCGCTCAAGAACGTTGTGGAAAAAGGACTTGGTTATTAACAGGAATGGGTTATGAAAAAGAAGCTCTCAACGAATGGGAACTTTCAAACTTTCAATGATATGAATGGAGTAGGAGGGCAGACCTTGATTGGGGTTTGCTTTTTTTTTTGAATAAAAGGTGCTGCCTTCATGTTTTTCTTGTATAGGACAATCTCTGATCAGGAAAAGCTGGATGTAAGGAGGCGGTGTGAATGGGTACTTTCGAAGTTATTTCCCTAATGCTAAGCTTTGGCATGTTTGTAATTGCTATTCTTGGTTTCAAAAATCATGATAGGAACCCTTGAAGATAACGATATGTTTATGATAAGCCAGGCCGCTGTGTTTGATAATGGAAGCGTTTTAAAAAATACCGGGATTTAATAGAAGGTATGATTTCCTCGAACTTGCAGAGAACACCGAGTATAAGGTGTTCTTTTTGTTGTATAAGTATTTCGTATGAGTTTGTAAGCAAATCCCCCATCCATTCATTGGCAGTCATCTTTGACAAAACAATAATATACAAGTATAGTCCTAATGGACCGGTTGATATAATTCAAAGGAGTGATCCAGCTATGGCAGACAAACGAAACTCTAAAGACATTCTTATTGAAGCAGCTTCCCGACTTTTTCGCATACGTGGATATTATGGTGTAGGACTTAAGGATATTATTGAGGAAAGTGGTATCCCAAAAGGTTCGCTGTATCATTATTTTCCGAAAGGCAAAGAAGAATTGGCGATAGAGGCGATTATTCATACAAAAGAATTCGTGATAGATGAAATTCAACGGGGATTTGATGAAATCGAAGACCCTATTAAAGCGATTCAGGCTCATATTTTTCAATTATCCGAGGTTTTTGGTGAAAGTGAAAATCTTTTAGGACTGCCAATCGGGACGATAGCGGCGGAAACGTATACGACGAGTGAGCCGATAAGAACGGCCTGTCAAGAAGCGATAGAAGATTGGCAATCCATATATGTGAAGAAATTACTCGAGGCGAAATTCAGTGAGAAACGGGCAAAGGAATTGAGTATCGTAATTAATGCTTTAATTGAGGGTGGTATCCTTTTATCCTTAACGGCGAAAAACGGGAAACCTCTCCAAGCTATTGCGGAACAGATACCATTATTGTTGATAAATAAATAAGTCATACGGAAAAATTATTTTATGCTTACATCGAACAGTCAGTAATTGGAGGAATCATTTTATGTCTATAGATGCAACACAGCAACAAAACCAAGTCATTAGAACTACCCCCATTTTAATTGCATTTTTAATTGCAGGGTTCATTGGGTTATTCAGTGAGACGGCTTTAAACATGGCCCTGGGGGATTTAATCCAGGAATTCAATGTCAGTCCTTCCACCGTGCAATGGCTGACAACGGGTTATTTATTAACATTGGGGATTTTGGTTCCCGTTTCGGGACTCCTGATTCAGTGGTTCAATACGCGTCAATTATTCATTGCATCAATGGTGTTCTCCATCATTGGGACGCTCATTGCAGCAATTGCACCTGGGTTCGGCATCTTGATGCTAGCTCGTGTCATCCAGGCAATCGGAACAGGTCTTTTATTGCCTCTCATGTTCAATACCATTTTATTGATTTTCCCGATCCATAAAAGGGGAGCGACGATGGGATTGATGGGACTGGTGATCATGTTTGCCCCAGCCATCGGACCGACAGTTTCAGGTTTGATTATTGAAAATTTGAAATGGAATTACATTTTTTGGGTGTCATTGCCATTCTTTGTGATTGCTTTACTATTCGGTCTCAAGTATATGCAAAACGTTTCAACAATCACCAAACCTAAAATCGATGTACCATCCATTATTTTATCGACCATTGGTTTTGGAGGAATTGTTTATGGCTTTAGTATTGTTGGGGAACATGGATGGAGTAATGCGATAGTTCTATCCTCGCTCATTGTCGGCCTTATAGCGCTATTCCTGTTTGCTGTAAGACAATTCAATATGGATAAACCGATGATTGACTTGCGCGTTTTTAAATATCCCATGTTCACTTTAGGGTTAATAACCGTCTTCATCACCTTCATGATCATCATGTCATCCATGATCCTCTTACCGCTATACCTGCAAACCGGGCTGGCATTAGCTGCGTTTTCAGCTGGTCTGGTACTTTTACCGGGTGGAGTGCTTAATGGTATCATGTCTCCGGTTACTGGACGCATATTTGATAAGTTCGGACCAAGAGGACTAGTGATTCCAGGCTTTATTATCATGATTGCCATGTTATGGACTTTGACGAACGTAACGACTGAAACAGCTATCATTATGGTAATCATCATGCATACTCTCCTTATGATTGGTGTTTCGATGGTCATGATGCCCGCCCAGACAAATGGGCTGAATCAACTGCCGAAAAATCTTTATCCGGATGGAACGGCTCTTATGAATACATTGCAACAAGTATCGGGAGCTATCGGGACAACCGTTGCCATTACCATCATGTCAGCATCCCAAAAAAATTATATGGCAAATGCAGAAGATCCGTTCGATCCATCAGCCATTAGCGGTTCATTGACTGCAGGAGTTCAAGATGCCTTCATTTTCGGTCTAGTCCTTGCAATCATTGGTTTGATCATATCATTTTTTATCAGAACAGCACGTGACTAAAAAGGTAATGAAAAAAGATCCATTAGCCAGCAGGGAAAAGGTTTTCTCTGACTGGCTTTTTTGTTTGGAAAAAAGCAATTTAGAACCATCCACTTATTGGTAATGAATAAGTGCTTTTTTATTGGTCTTTAATACCATTTTTTATCAAATGGTATTAAATTCAGAGTTAATTATTTGAAAATCAACCACTTATCGGATAATCTTACACAATAATAGTTACTAAAAGTTAGCTCAGGTAAAGTGGTTAACAGGAGGAATTCAAATGAAAAAAATAACTAAACTGTTGGAACCTGTAACAATAGGTGCATGGAACTTAAAAACAAGAACGGCAATGGCTCCTATGACGCGGTCGTTTGCCAATAACGAAACTGGTGTTGTGAATGACCTGACCGTAGAATACTACCGAAAACGGGCTCAAGATGGAATCGGGCTTATCATTACAGAAGGTGTCGTGATTTCACCAAGAGCAAAGGGTAATCCTGGGGTGCCCGGGATTTATACTCAAGAGCAAATAAATGGGTGGAAAAAAGTAACGGAAGCTGTACACGCTGAAGGCGGAACGATCATTGCGCAAATCTGGCATGTTGGCCGTGCAAGCCATCATGAAATTGCGGGAGGACCTCCGCAGGCCCCTTCTCCTATCGCTGCTGAAGGAAAGGTTTCAAGATTCGGAAAACCTTTTGATATTCCTGAAGAAATGACAGAGACGGATATTGCAGAAGTAGTGAACCAATATAAACAAGCTGCAAAGAATGCGATGGATGCTGGCTTTGACGGCGTTGAAATTCATGGTGCACATGGTTACTTAATAGACCAGTTCAATTCTGACACTTCCAATAAAAGGGCGGATCGATACGGCGGTGATTTAAAACAGCGTCTGACATTTATGAAGGAAGTGCTAAAAGCTGTTATTGATACGGTTGGAGTGGAACGTACCCTTATTCGTTTCTCGGCTTTGAAAATTGACCAGCCGTCTTACATGTGGGAAGACCCTGAAACAGCGATCCAAACATTTATTGAAGCGTTTAATGAAACAGGAGTCAAAATGATTCACCCGTCCACGATGGAATTTACCAAACCGATTGCAAGGGGACTGACCATGCATGAATTGGTACGCAGTCACTGGGATGGAATTATAGTTGGTGTGGGAGGGCTTGATCCTGAAACAGCAGAAGCCGCACTGGAAAAGGGCACAATTGACGTTGCGGCGATTGGACGTCCGCTTATCGCCAACCCGGATTATCTGGCACGAATTAAGCATGAAGAAAAACTTGTTGATTACGAGGCAAAGAAACATTTAGGGCAACTTATTTAATTGAGAAAAAACATAGCCTTTTTTAAATGTCAGTGTACAAAATAACCAATCATTTTTTCTTTCAATTTATTGATGCGATTCTTCATTAAGAAGGGTCGCCTTTTCCTTATGGAGCTAAAGAGAAGAAAGAATGATGAAACAACAAATCATTCCCAATACCTAAAGCAGAAAGCTGGTATATCAATGGAACGTATTATGGTTATAGGAGTATCCGCGGGCGTCGGAAAATCTACTTTTGCAAGAAGACTAGGAGAAAATTTAAATATTGATGTACATCATTTGGATACATTCTACTGGAGGCCTGGCTGGGTGGAAGCTCCTTTAGAGGATTTTATTTCTGCTCAGAAGAAAGTATTGAGTGATGGCAAGTGGATAATGGATGGTAATTATAGTAATTCTTTTGACTTACGTTTTGAGCATGCCGATACGATTATTTATTTGGAACTCCCTCTCCGTGTTTGCCTTTACCGTGTTGTAAAACGTTGGCTGTCTTATATAGGGAAAACAAGACCTGATATGGGTGAGGGCTGTTATGAAAAATTGGACTGGCAGTTTGTTAAATTTATAATGACCACTTACTTTCCACGTAAGAAAAAAATGAAAAAAAGACTTGCAGATCTTCAAAGAAGTGAGCCTGAAAAGATAATGGTTATTTTAAAAAGCAAGCAGGAAATTGAAGAATATTTGTTAAGCAGGAAGGCTGAGCCGGGGTGATCAACAGATGCAATGGTTCATGAAAAGGCTGTGAAATCAGCTCTTTATCTTATGCAATAAAGGGAAAGGCTAGTCAATTTAGTTATACGAAACTTAAGGAAAATACTTATTAGCTTTAAATGTTAGTAATCACTTTAATAATTGGTTCGAAGAGTTTATCACAGATGCAAAATGCCTTCCTAGTCATAGGAACGCTTTAAGCCTGATGATAAAGGTTTTTTAATATAAATGATAGCAAAAATGGGAATTTCCAAAGAGTGAAGTGTACAAACAAAGCGGTTTACAGGAGAAAATTAGTTGGCATGGTTTTTGCTTGATATAAATGATGAGTAAATAGAGAAAGTAGGGAGTGATGAATCGCCAATTACTAAAGCTTTATTGGAAAGTTTGCTGCAGGAAGTGGATGTATGGATGCTCTGGATTGCAAAAGATATCTTGAAGCAAGAGCGTTCAAGTAATGAAGACAATCAGTATAGCATTGAGAACAAAATATAGGGAGGATTGTAATTATGAAAGAGATAAAAACAAAGCAAGAGTTTGATGAGGCGATTTTATCAACAAAACCAGTTGTTGCCAAATTTTATGTTGAATGGTGCCCAGACTGTCAGAATACCAATTTATTCATGCCAATTGTAGAAGAAGCGTATAAAGAAAAAATAGATATGATCGCAGTAAATCGAGACCATTTTCCGGAATTATTAGAGAAGCTAGATGTGTATGGAATCCCAAGCTTTATTGCTTTTCAAGAAGGGAGGGAACTTAATCGCTTTGTAAGTAAACTCGGAAAAAGCCAGGAGGAGGTTGAACAGTTTCTCAATCAAATCGTAGTGGAAAGTGGAAAAGTCATTTAATTGGGCGGACGCCCATCGAAAAAGATTTCGGTGCCGCTTCCAATCTGAAGCGTTAAATTGATGAGCTGCTTTATAAAATTGATATGAGGTGATTAAGAATGGCAAAGATGAAGAATGAGACACATTATAAAATTTTGATTGTAGGAGGCGGCAGTGCCGGAATTACGGTCGCGGCACGTCTCCTGCGTGAATCACGCACTCTGAGCGGAAACATTGCCATCATTGACCCTGCGACGAAACATTATTATCAACCTTTATGGACGCTTGTAGGAGCTGGCGAAGCTGACAAAGCTGTGACACAAAGGGAGGAGGCATCTGTTATTCCGAAAGGAGCCGTATGGGTACAGGATGCGGTTACCACATTTCAGCCAGATGAAAACGTTGTTTTAACAGCATCAGGAAACAAACTGCACTACGAATATTTAGTTGTCGCTGCGGGGATTCAAATTAACTGGCATGAAATCAAGGGGTTAAAAGAGAGTATTGGAAAGAATGGGGTATGTAGTAATTACTCTTATGATTATGTTGATAGCACTTGGGAGGCGATCCGAAACTTCAAGGGCGGGACTTCCATCTTTACCAATCCGAACACTCCGGTAAAATGCGGTGGTGCTCCTCAAAAAATTATGTATTTGGCGGAAGAATATTTCAGAAAATCAGGAGTTCGCCAGCAATCTTCGGTTATTTTTGTTTCAGGCAGCCCATCCATATTCAATGTAAAAAAATATGAACAGGCACTAAACAAAATAATTGAACGAAAAGAAATCGCAACATATTTTATGCATCATCTCATTGAAATTGATGGTGATAAAAAACGAGCGACATTTGAAAATCTAAATACAAAAGAGCGCGTGAATATGCAATATGACATGATTCATGTGGTACCGCCGATGAGCGCCCCGGATTTCATCAAGAATAGTTCCCTTGCTGCTAGTAATGGCTGGCTGGCTGTGGACAAATATACGCTGCAGCATGAACACTTTGACAATATATTCGGCATAGGGGATTGTACAAACCTGCCTACGTCAAAAACAGGGGCTGCTATTCGCAAACAAGCACCAGTGCTTGTGCAAAATTTACTTCATCTAATGCGTGCCAAACAAATGGTTCATAAATATGACGGCTATACATCATGTCCACTTGTTACTGGATACGGGCGGCTTATACTGGCTGAATTCAATTATGATTTACAGCCTCAAGAAACCTTTCCAATCGATCAATCCCGTGAGAGGTTCAGTATGTATGTATTGAAGAAAAACTTGCTTCCCGTTATGTATTGGAATGGGATGCTTAAAGGTATGATGTAATAGCATTTCTGATATCCATAAAAAAAGGAGGAAGATTTATGCTGCTCAAATATTTTTATGATGAGAAACTGGCCCAGGCTTCATACCTTGTGGGATGCCAAGCTACTGGCGAAGCGATCATTGTTGATCCGTCACGTAATGTAGAACCTTACATAAAAATGGCAAGAGCAAATGGTGTGAGGATCGTGGGTGTAACGGAAACACACATCCATGCCGATTTTTTGTCTGGTTCACAGGAGCTGGCTTCAAGGCTTGGGGCAACATTGTACTTATCTGATGAGGGAGGGCCGGACTGGAAATATGAGTACGTAACTGGGTATGAACACCGCTTTCTAAAAAATGGAGATGTATTTACGATTGGAAATATCCATTTTGAGGTGATTCATTCACCAGGACACACACCTGAACATATATCACTGCTTATAACAGATGGGGGTACAGTTACCAAGGATCCACTCGGGATATTTACTGGTGATTTTGTATTTGTCGGTGATGTGGGGCGCCCCGATTTATTAGAAAAAGCCGCAGGGGTGCACGGGTCCTCGGAAAAAATGGCACGCAAGATGTATCGGTCTCTGCAGCAGTTTAAAAATCTTCCTGACTATCTGCAAGTATGGCCAGGGCATGGTGCGGGCAGTGCCTGTGGAAAAGCGCTAGGAGCAATCCCATCATCAACCATCGGATATGAAAAACGGACAAATTGGGCACTGCAATATGATAATGAGGAGCTCTTTATAGAAGCGCTGTTGGCTGGACAGCCGGAGGCACCCTCTTATTTTTCAATGATGAAGCGGTTGAATAAAGAGGGTCCGCAGCAAATTCGAAGTATAGCAGCACCACTTCGTATGGAGGTTTCAATAGATATTGTACAGGAATGGGCGAAACAGGGAATTGTCATTGATACACGTCCGGCCAGTGAATTTGCTAAAAAGCATATACAAGGTGTAATTAATATCCCTTATAACAAATCATTTATAACCTGGGCGGGATGGCTGTTGGACTATGACCGACCTTTATATCTTCTCGCAAGCAATGATGTTGTGGAAATTATTGTGAATGATCTCCAGTCCATTGGATTGGATCACGTCGTTGCAACAATGGAACCATATATCGATGAGATGGCAGGAGAAATTGATTCGCGTGTAATGAAGTATGAAGAAGTGACAATGGACAAGTTAGATGGTGCTATTCAAACAGACCATATATATGTGCTTGATGTCCGAAGCATGGGCGAATGGGAGGAAGGCCATATTCCGCAGGCGAAGCATGTGATGCTTGGTCATTTACAAGAACAGGCACACAAAATTCCGAATGATAAACCAATTTTGGTTTATTGCAAAACCGGCGGAAGATCGGCCATCGCTGCAAGCCTTCTACAAGTTCATGGTTTTAAAGAAGTACAAAGCCTTGTAGGCGGATATGAGGAATGGAGAAAACAGCAGAAGTTGCGCCCTGCCAGAGATGCTAAATGAATTCTTTGAATTTTATCATACATGCGAAAATACTTACCATAGTTGCAAATGTGCCAATGCTTAGAATGGAAAATTTTTTAAATAATCACCGCGGTATAAGGAGATTTTATAGAAGAAATGGGTTGGCATGGCAATTGCATATATAAAGAGGCAAGGTACACAAGCGAACATGAGAAGGAGAGATACTCGATGAAATACAATTTCGACCAAGAAATCCGTCGACTGAACACTGATTGTGAAAAATGGGATAAACTTGAAAGTCAATTTGGGGTAAAGGATGTTATACCGATGTGGGTGGCCGATATGGATTTTCAGTCTCCACAACCTATCATCGAAGCATTAAAACAGCGTGTGGAGCACGGTGTATATGGCTACACACTTAGACCGGACTCTTATATGGAATCGATTGTAAGTTGGTTAAAAAGAAGACATCGATGGTCCATTGAGAAAGAATGGATTACCCACAGCCCAGGCGTGATTCCAGCCCTATCGTTGGCGATTCAGTCCTTCACTCAGAAAGGGGACAAAATAATTATCCAGCCTCCTGTATACCATCATTTTGCCCGTGTGATTCAAGCGAACGGCCGTGAAATTGTAAACAATCCGCTTAAGCTTGAAAATGGACATTATTCCATAGATTTCGCAGACCTAGAGGCAAAGATGGATTCAACGGTAAAAATGTTGATTTTGTGTAGTCCTCATAACCCGATTGGAAGGGTATGGAGCAAAGAAGAATTGACAAGATTGGGACAGATTTGCATGAAGCATAACATTCTCGTTGTGGCAGATGAAATTCATTGTGACTTTGTTTATAAGACACATACTCACATTCCTTTTGCCTCTATATCAGAAGAGTTTGCAAATCATTCTCTTACCTGCATTGCGCCAAGCAAAACTTTTAACCTGATGGGTGTACAGACGTCAAGTATCATTATTCCAAATCAACAACTGCGCGATAGGTATGATCGAGAACTTAATACATTATCCATTGGTTCGCCGAACATATTTGGCGTTGTTGCGTTAGAGGCTGCTTACCGACACGGAGAAGAATGGCTGGATCAGCTCCTTGAATATTTGCAGGGGAATTTGGAATTCACTCTGAATTACTTCAGCAAAAACATCTCGCAAATTAAAGTCATCCAGCCGGAAGGCACATACCTTGTATGGCTGGATTGCCGGGAACTGGGTTTTTCAGTTAAAGAATTGGATGAATTTATGTTACGCAAGGCAAGGGTTGCAATGAATGAAGGGCTCATTTTCGGTATGGAAGGTGAAGGGTTCATGCGGCTCAATATTGCCTGTCCGCGTTCGATGTTGAAAAATGCTTTGGATGGCATAGAAAAAGCTATCTCCTCTTTGTGTAAAGCGTAGAATTTATGCAATAATAAAATTATTTTATTATTGCATATAACGTTATAGCAGAGGAGGATAATATGGCAGGCTTTATCGGCATACAGCAGTTTATTCAAGATTACGCTGAGAACACAGCAGGAATCCTTGGTCTGGATATAACCGTGCTTGATGAAAAGGGCGTTCGCATTAGCGGAACTGGCTACTATAAAGATCTCATTGGCAAAACCGCTCCGGAAGGCTCCTTTTTCAGAATGATATTGGAAACAGGGGAGCCTGGAGTGGTTTACGACGTGAAAAGAGATGAGTCGCAGTGCAGGAGTTGTAAATTCGTGAATCAATGCAAAGAACTCGCTACCATCGGGTTTCCTATTGTAAAGCAAGACAAACCAGTTGGCGTCATCGGCATGATTGGTTTTTCCCATGAACAAAAGGAGAAAATGATTATAGAATCAGAGAATCTTATACAGTTTTTACGCTATGTTAGTACATTGTTGGTCAATAAATTAGCAATGCTGGACCCTGAGAAGGAACCGGGTTGCAAAATTCAAGAAGAGATTCCGATTCCCCCGAAGGTTTTTACTTTTGAAAACATTCTTGGAAAAGATTCCGGGCTTAAAGATGTTATTAAGAAAGCTAAAAGGATTATAAACAGCCCTTCCACTGTTTTGATCAGGGGAGATAGCGGAACGGGGAAAGAATTAATTGCCAAAGCGATTCATTTTGAAAGCAAGCGGCGGATGCATTCATTTGTGGCAGTTAATTGCGCTGCCATTCCTGAGAGCTTGTTGGAAAGTGAGTTGTTTGGTTATGAGGGTGGCTCATTTACCGGGTCAAAGCGGAATGGGAAACTGGGGAAATTCGAATTAGCACATAACGGGACCATTTTTCTTGATGAAATTGGCGATATGCCGATTTTCTTGCAGCCAAAGTTATTACGGTTTTTACAAGAAAGAGAGATTGAAAGAATCGGTGGAAAAAAAGCAATCCAGATTAATGTACGGGTGATTGCAGCCACTCACCAAAACCTGGAGGAAATGGTGCGGAACGGCACTTTTCGCGAGGATTTATATTATCGTCTCAATGTCATCCCTCTCCATACCAAACCTTTAAGAGAGCGGCGTGATGATATCGCTTTGTATCTTGAACATTTCATGCATAAACATTGTAAGATCATGCAAAGACACCCATTGAGATTTGACCCCATGCTGGAACGATGGCTTATAAGCTATGATTGGCCGGGGAATATACGGCAGTTGGAAAACGCCGTAGAATATATGGCAAATATGGCTGAATCAGATATCGTCTCCTTTCATGATTTACCTGACTATCTGTTTCAACAGGATCCTCTTTCTGTAGAGTGTAGAGGGTTAAGTTTAGAACAAATGATTTCTGAATATGAAAAAGACGTAATCCAGAGCTATTTCCTGGCTGAAAAATATCGGCATGATAAGGAACAAATTGCCCGGGAACTACAGATTAGCCTCTCTACTCTTTATCGCAAGTTGGAAAAATATAAATTATGTTAACTTCATAGAAAATATCTATTTTTCTCAATTAAAGTTTCTTAAAATAAAAGCGGGAGAGTGCATATCATTTTCTCGCCTGAATTTTAGAAGGGTGAGGACAAAAGCTGAAGGTATAGAGATATTTCATAAAATAACTGAAAGTTCTGTAAATGATTGATAAAGAGATTTTTTGAAATAACAGCCAGATAAACCTTGCATACAAATTGTATTTGAACGATGAGTAAAAAGGGGGATACACTATGGGGAAATTAGAAGCAGAGATAAGTAACACCATAGAAGAGCGAAATTCAAAAGGATCATTACAAAGGAAGCTGCAATCCAGACATTTAACGATGATGGCTATAGGTGGCGCTATCGGAACTGGATTGTTTGTATCCAGCGGATCGACGATTAGCACTGCGGGGCCGGGGGGAGCGCTTGCTGCATACATTCTGGTAGGGATCATGGTCTATTTTGTTATGAATAGTTTAGGAGAGCTATCGGCCTTCTTACCGCTCCCGGGGGCCTTTGACATCTATGCCTCAAAGTACATTGATCCTGCATTAGGCTTTGCATTAGGTTGGAACTATTGGTATACAACCGCGATAACGGTTCCTGCAGATTTGGTGGCCTCTACTCTTATTATGAAGTATTGGTTTCCGGACTCACCTTCTATCTTGTGGAGTGCACTATTTCTGGGTTTGTTGCTAATCTTAAATGTTTTATCAGTCAAGGCATATGGGGAAAGTGAATACTGGTTTGCCGGCATTAAGGTCATCTCGATCATCGTATTTCTCGTTATTGGGGTTGCCATGATTTTTGGAATTATGGGAGGACATGCGGTCGGGTTCAGTAACTTTACACAAGGAGATGCTCCTTTCCATGGCGGGCTTGTATCTATCTTTAGTGTAGTGCTCATCGCGGGCTTTGCGTTCCAGGGAACTGAGGTGATTGCGACGGCAGCCGGTGAAACTGAAAATCCATCGAAAAACGTACCGAAAGCGATTCGATCAATCTTCTGGCGAATCCTTATTTTCTACGTGTTGACGATTTTTGTTATCGGTTTAATTATTCCTTATACAGATCCAAACCTGCTTAAATCGGGTGTTCAAAATGTAGCTATCAGCCCTTTCACGCTTGTTCTTCAAAGAGCTGGGTTGGCATTAGCCGCTTCCGTCATGAATGCCGTGCTTCTTACATCTGTTTTATCAGCAGCAAATTCAGCAATGTATGCTTCTTCACGTATGCTATGGGCACTGGCGAAAGAAGGAAAGGCACCACGAATCTTTGCACGGCTTAACAGGAAGGGAATTCCCATGTGGGCCCTTTGTACAACTGCTTTTATAGGACTTGCCTCTTTTTTGGCTTCCCTTTTTGGAAATGGTTCAGTTTTCATTTGGTTGATAAATGCTTCAGCCCTTACCGGATTTATCAAATGGTTCGGGATTGCCGTTAGTCATTACCGCTTCCGTAAAGCCTATGTAGCCCAAGGCAGAGATCTAAATGAATTGCCGTTTAAAGCCAAATGGTACCCGCTGGGCCCGGTCATCACGCTGTTATTTTTTGTGGTTTTCATTTTTGGGCAGACTTTTTTTTACGGAGATCAAATTAGCTGGGCAGAAATTATAGCGACGTATATAGGTCTTCCTATTTTCTTGCTTCTCTGGCTTGGTTATAAAATCATTAAGAAAACAAAAATAGTTCCTCTGATGGAGTGTGATTTTGAGCGCAAAGAATAAGAGGGAAGGCTTGTGTGAATGTAAGTGTTTTATTCAAAGGAGAATTAAATTCAATTCCGTTTTTTAATAGGATTGCAAAAAAAAAAGAGGTGGTTTATATGTTAAAAGAAACAATCATAACCAATGAAGCCCCAAAGGCTATCGGTCCTTATTCACAAGGTATTAAAGTAGGAAACGTAGTGTATACTTCTGGGCAGCTTCCGATTCATCCAGAAACTGGAGAAATGCCTGATAATATTGAGGAGCAAACAAGGGTGTCATTGGAGAATCTTAAGAAAGTTATAGAAGCGGCGGGAGCAAACTTACAGCAGGTAATAAAAACAACGGTTTTTTTAAGCGATATGAGTCACTTTGCTGCAATGAATCATGTATATGGAGAATTCTTTTTGGATGATTATCCTGCTAGAAGTGCGATTGAAGTTGCTCGTTTACCTAAAGACGCTTTGATTGAAATCGAAGCAATTGCTATAATCTAATAATAATTGAAAAGAGAACGTCAAATTGATATTCTCTTTTCTTTACTTACATAGGGTAGTCCTAGACAGAGAATACAGGAGGAGAATTAATATGAAGTTAGCGCAATTTCCCAGACGTCGATATACACCAACAAATACACCCATGGAGAAATTACATCATCTTTCTGAAGTACTTGGGGGCCCTTCCATTTATCTTAAACGAGATGATTTACTTGGGCTGACGGCTGGTGGAAATAAAACAAGAAAACTAGAGTTCCTTGTAGCCGATGCAATGGAAAAAGGTGCGGATACGTTAATTACATGTGGGGGCATTCAATCAAATCATTGCCGCTTAACACTAGCCGCTGCCGTTAAAGAGAAAATGAATTGCATCCTTGTGTTGGAAGAGGGCCTTTCTGAAAGTTCAGAGCCGGATTTTAACGGTAACTATTTTCTGTATCATTTATTGGGCGCTGAACAAATCAAGGTTGTTCCTAATGGAACAGACTTGATGAAAGAAATGCAGAAAGTAGCTAAAGAGGTAACGGAAGAGGGATATAAACCTTATATAATTCCGGTAGGGGGATCGAATACCATTGGTGCAACGGGATATGTTGCTTGTGCTCAGGAGATTTTGACACAGTCCTTCGATCAAGGAGTCAATGTGAATGCTGTTGTTTGTGTAAGCGGCAGCGGGGGAATGCATGCAGGTTTGGTGACTGGATTTTATGGAAATCAAAGTAAAATACCGGTAATCGGAATAAACGTAAGCAGAGGAAAAGCCGAACAAGAAGAGAAAGTTTTTCAGCTTGTTAAAGAAACTTCAGCACACATCGGCGTTCCGAATTCAATCCCTCGTGAGGCTGTTGTGTGTTTTGATGAGTATGTCGGACCTGGTTATGCTTTACCTACGCCTGAAATGGTGGAAGCTGTCAAGCTCATGGCCAGAACAGAAGGGATTTTACTGGATCCGGTTTATACGGGTAAAGCGGCAGCGGGACTCATTGATTTAGTAAAAAAAGGCACATTTAAGCCGGATGATAACATTCTATTCGTACACTCTGGCGGCGCCTCTTCGTTATACGCCAATACTTCCCTCTTTTATTGAAGTATAATTACATTATATAGTGTAACCATCAAAACAAGTAGAAAGATGGGCAAGGGGATATCCTATTTTATAGGGAATAAACTCCAAACTGAGAGAGCCAATAAATTTGGCTCCCTGCAGTTTGTTGACAAAAGGGGTTCGGAATGTATTAATTCCGAACCCCTTTTGATATTCTTGGAATTTTGCTCAAGATTAAGAGCTTGGGTCTCTACGAGCCCACTATGTTAGGCCATTTTTGGACCTTGCCATGTCCAATTGACCATTTTCTTTACATTCATGGCAGCGGAAGTAAGCATCGCTTGCATCGACAATTTTTTAAGTCCCCTTAAAGTAGTCCAACGCATACCATGCTTTTCTTTTGCATCTGCGAATACACGCTCAATCGTTTCCTTGCGTTTCGCATAGCCTGAAGCCGTTGCCGCAGATGCAGCTTATAAAACACCAGCCATTACAAGCTACCTCTTTGACAAGAAATCACACCGGCTTTACCCTATACACGGCCACGAACAAAAGAAGGATTCTTCCGCAAACATGAGTATGTTTACGATGAACATTTTGACTGTTACCTTTGCCCAGGGCGAGATTTTAAAGTACTCAACAACAAATAAAGAGGGATATCGTGAGTACAAATCTCCCAAACACATTTGTAAGACATGTTCATTTTTATCACAGTGTACAGAAAGCAAAGACCATCAAAAAGTGGTGACGCGCCATATCTGGCAAGAAAATATGGAAGAAGCAGATCACCTGCGTCATCATCAAGATGTAAAACCTAACCAACGGTAAGCCATATTCTTTTCAACTTCTTCAATTGTTTTACACATCGAACGAATACCGAAGGTTTATTGAGTCAGTGTCAATTTAACTAAAATAACTGGATCAATACTTGGGCGCCCTATCTCTGAATACATAACTTTCACCAAGTCATAAATGAAAGTGAAGTCAATGGCCGCCTCAATTTTACGAACCAAATGGTTCGCTGGCACCAGTTGATCCAAAGTAATCATTTCAAGTTGATCTCGCTGAACAGAATTATGTTTCGAAAGCATCGTCATCACCTCAAGTTTTAATATTCCTATTTTAAAACAAAAAAGACTGTAGGCAAAAGCGGTTATATCTAATTGTTAAAACAAAGTTGATTGGAACGGAAGGTGCGAGACTCCTGCGGGAAAAGCGCGTCCAAGGGAGACCCCACAGGCGCAAAGGCGCCAAGGGCGGACCGCCCGCGGAAAGCGAGTGCCCTACGTTCCAATCAACGTTCGAATTTTTAAAACCCTCAAAAAAACTGTAGACAAACTCGATTTTCATCGAGTTTGTCTACAGTCAGGAGGGAGCCAATAAATTTGGCTCCCTGTTCCTATTTAAAAAATACAATTTATCATTATCAAATTATTGACAGGGTAATGCAATAAAGAATACCCTTGCTGAAGTTTTGTATTTTTTATCTTAGCTAGGGACTTTCAGTATTTACCCTAATATTGATCTTTGATACATTTTTGCAACCCCCGGGAGACCCAATTCTCAAATATCAATTTAATGGATCATCATTACTGGTGATGTCATGTTTGTTTAAAAATTCAAGAATTCCATTCACCAATCCAGGTGATAACGGTAGTTCAGGATTTGTATAGGTTGCTAGATTTCCTTCTCGATCTGCAGGGGCTTCTTTCAATACATGATTCATCTTTTCGATTATAAGTAATTCAGAATCGCCTTTTTCCTTGTGCAAAGCTTTTGCATTATTGGGCGCCACTTGGATATCTCTATTCCCGTTTACGATCAGAACAGGGATTTTTAGTTCTTTTACTAATTCTATCGGATTATAATGAATCCAAGAAATCATGTAGGGTTGAACAGAAGGACGGAATACACTATACAAGTCTGCATTGACAGACTCGACTTGTTTACCTTGTTTTAGATTTGTCAGAATATCCTTGGATTCCGTTAATAACGCCGATGTCAACTGCTCTTCAAGCTGTTTAACAAGTACTTGGTCTATAGGTTCGCCTGCACCCGCTAATGAAATGAATATGTCTGTCTCCGTTTTCTTTGCAGCTGCCATTCCAATTAAAGAACCTTCACTATGGCCGATGATGCCAACTTTGGAAAAACGCCGATCCTTCTTAGCAAATTGAACCCAAGCAGCTGCATCATCAATATATTGTTCAAATCTCAGGTCCTCTTCTTTTCCTGCTAATTTCATATTTTCCCCTATACCGCGCTTATCGTACCTTATGCTTGCAATACCTTTTTCCGCAAGACTTTCGGCTAACATTTTCAAACTATTATTTTTCCCGGGAATTGCAATGGTGTTCCCATCTTTATCAGTCGGACCAGAACCCGCAATTATAATCATCACAGGAAAAGGGCCTTCATTTTTTGGTGTTTTTAAAAGGCCATTAATTGTTCCGTTCTTTAAGTCGGCCTGCACAACTTCACCTGATTCTTTTTCTGCAACTTCCTGATTGGATTTCTTAAGCAATTCAAAGGGGTACTCTTGCCCATTCTGAGCAAATGTTCCTGAAATCTTTTCCTGATCGACTTTCCCATCAAACGTTATTTGCTGATTTTGAATTTTCATATCAAAAAATAAATCTGATTTACTTAACTTAACACTTGTTAAGGGGAATTCGTTCAATCCTTGTACAGGAATACTTATAGTTCCATCTTCCTTCGTGAAATGAACAATAATTGGAAGGGGTTGATTGGGAATCTTTATATCTCCTTCCCACTTACCTTCAATATCTTTCAATGAGCTCACTTCCTTCAAATTCTCATCCACCTGTTCCGCCTCCTTGATTCTGCAACCTGCCATTAATACAAAAGCGCTTACGATGATACATATAATCGTAAAAGGTCTTTTCATTTGAGCAACTCCCTTTCTTTATTAGAACTTTATTGTCGTTTTCTGTTTCAGTCACTCTTTCATTATTGATATTTGAATCACTTCTATCAGTCTTCATTATAAATATATATTAATATGTATTCCCAATTTTTTCCCTTAAGGTGGTATTTATTTTTCCATAAAAGTGTACATAATAGATTTAATGACTAATGAGGCTGTGTCTAAAATCGGTATGCTTAAGGACGGTGCTGTTCTCAAAGTGGATTTTTTAAAAATTATAGCGGTAGCGATATTAGGTCAATATCAGAATTTTTTATAAAACAAACATTGACTTCTAAAAGAAACTCTTTTAGAGTAGATGTGTAAATTAAATATCCTCGTTAGGTGAGGCTCCTGTGTAGGAGATACGCTACTGCCCAAAAATGTCGAAAGACGCCAATGGGTCAACAGAAACCATCGACATAAGGTGGTTTTTAATGTAGCTGGCTTTGTCCTATGCCACACAGTGCTAAAGCTCTACGAATGGAGGAACTGGATTTATGCTATGTATTTGTCATTCAGTCATATACGACTGTTTTATTTGTCATCCAGACAATGTACCGCATATATACCGTATTTTTGACGCCTTCATTTGTAATGGAGGTGTTTTTATTTTTTTCCTGGAGGTGAGGATTTGGATCCTTATTCGCGACGATATACTCGAAACTTAGTGAAAATTGAATAAACACAAGATTTTGGAAGGGGAATAATAATATTTTTTTTACTCTTATTAAGGAAATATTTTTTTGCTCCCCTAAAAAGGAGTGAGTGGCAAAAATGATAAAAGTCTTGACAGAAGACCAAATAACTTTACAAATCATAAAAGTTTTAAAAGAAGGAAAAAAGAAAGAATTTCAAGCAATATTAGAAGAACTCCATCCATATGACATTGCTCGGATTTTTGAGGGACTCCCAGAAAAACATCATACACGTTTCTTGCTGTTCCTTAATTCAGAACAAATCGCTGAACTGATTCAAGAGCTTGAAAAAGTACATCAATTAAAGATTCTTAGTAAATTAGGAATAGAGAAATCCGGGCATGTAATGGATTTAATGGATAATGATGACCTAGCTTCATTGTTAGAGAACCTATCCCCTGGGAAAATTGAAGAACTTCTTTCAGGCATGAAACAAGAAGAATCTAAAATCGTTCAAAATATCATGAATTATCCCCCTGAAACAGCGGGACGAATAATGACAAACCGTTTTGTATGGATCCCCCAACATTATACGGTCCGTGAATCAGTTGAAAAACTTAAAATATTTGCGGAGTTTTCGGAAACGATTAACTATCTTTATGTAATTGATAATGATAAAAAATTAGTTGGTGTTGTCTCATATCGGGATTTAATAATAAATGATGAATCTGAAAAAATTAAAGATATTATGTACAGCCGAGTGATCTCCGTATCGGCTTATGAAGATCAAGAAGTGGTAGCCGGTGTTATTGAGCGTTATGATTTTTTAGCAATCCCTGTTGTTGAAAAAAATAATGAGTTATTAGGAATTGTAACCGTTGATGATATTATTGATGTTGTCATTAAAGAAGCAAACGAAGATATTGAAAAACTATCGGCATCCGGTAAAGCCATTGATTTTGACACGAAGGCCCATGTGGCCGCATATCGTCGGCTCCCCTGGCTTATTTTACTTTTATTTATCGGATTAGTGTCTGGAACTATTATAAGCAGTTTTGAAGAAACATTGTCCAAAGTTGTTGCACTTGCTTTCTTTATGCCGATGATCGCAGGGATGACTGGAAATACAGGTACCCAATCTTTAGCTGTTGTTGTAAGGGGCCTAATCACTAGTGATACGGATAAGGGAGTCGTAACCAGACTTATTATACGGGAACTGAAAGTTGGATTGATAATAGGCATTACCTGTGGAATATTAATTTCCATCATAGCTTATGTTTGGCAGGGAAATCCCGTTCTGGGATTAGTGGTTGGAAGTTCGTTAGTCATGACCCTAATTATTGGGACCTTAGCTGGGACCATCATTCCTCTAATCTTATATAAACTCAACATCGATCCCGCAGTTGCTTCTGGTCCATTAATTACAACACTAAATGATATACTCTCGTTACTTATTTACTTTGGAATTGCGACGATGTTTATTTCAAAATTGATGTAGACCATCCATTAAATCAAGTTCACATATGTTTGCAAAGTTTTTTCAAGGGCGAACATAGCCTCAATGATTGCAGTGTAAACTGTCCAGGCTGACGTTTTAAATCAGGGATATAAATAAGAAGAAGAAAGAAAGTAGCTGCTGAGCTTGACCATTTGCCAAGCAGATCAATAAAAATAGTGTATTTCAAGCTGCGGCCTTTTCTCGGTATCCAAACGGGGAAAGGCCGTTAAATTTCCAGGAAGCGAACCGTGTAGTGTAGAAGTCGACGTACATTATTTATGCTTAAAACGAACATTGTAGGACAAAGCATTTTCCTCATGTCCTTTATATGAATGAAAAACATGGGGCATAATAGGTCGTAGCAAGTTTAGGACTTTCAAGAAAGGCTACATAAAGAGTGATATGGAAGCAAAAGGCAATCATATTCTTTGACCTATGAACTTCAACAGTGATACGCTTCTTTTCGATATTACGCATTCAAAATCAAGGAGGAACGAATGATGACACAAACAAAACAACAAAAAATCACCCTGGCAAACCGTCCAAAAGGTATGCCTTCGAAAGAAGATTTTAACTTTGTTGAGAGTGAAGTTCCCACACCAAAAGATAATGAGATTTTAGTACGGACGCTATATTTATCTGTCGATCCATACATGCGTGGCAGAATGCAAGATACCAAATCATACATTGCCCCATTTGAATTGAATAAAGTCATCACGGGTGGCGTTGTTGCTGAAGTTGTTGAGTCCAAATCGAATTCTTTCAAACAAGGGGATGTCGTTGTTGGGAATATCGACTGGGCAGAATATACAGTTGTCACTGAAAAGGAAATCCGCGTGATTGATCCCAAGGTGGCTCCGATCACAACGCATTTAGGGATTCTTGGAATGACCGGTTTGACAGCTTACTTTGGTTTGCTTGATATTGGTAAACCTCAAGAAGGTGAAACTGTAGTTGTTTCCGGAGCGGCTGGAGCAGTTGGTTCAGTAGTCGGACAAATTGCTAAGATAAAAGGTGCGAAGGTTGTTGGCATCGCTGGTTCAGATGAAAAACTTGAGTACTTAACGAAAGAGCTCGGATTTGATGGAGCCGTAAATTATAAAAGTGATAGTTTTGCGAAAGATTTAGCTAATGCTGTTCCTGATGGAATCGATGTTTATTTCGATAATGTGGGCGGCGAGGTGACAGATGCTGTTTTCACACTTTTGAATGCGAATGCCCGAATTCCATTATGCGGAGCGATTTCCTCGTATAATGCAGAAGGGAAAGATCTAGGACCGCGTCTGCAATCGGCGATGATCAAAACGAGTGCACTTATGAAAGGTTTCACAGTTGGAAATTATGCCGCTAGATTCCAAGAGGGTGCGACGGATTTAGGTAAGTGGCTTCAAGAAGGAAAGCTGAAGTATGAAGAAACGATTATTGAAGGGTTCAAAAACACACCTGATGCATTTTTAGGTTTGTTTAAAGGAACGAACCTCGGTAAGCAGCTTGTAAAAGTTGCGGAACCTGAATTCGCTCAACTCTAAGTATTATGGAAATAAAGCTGAGGAAGGTCCTTTGTTGTGACTTTAATCAGCTTATAATAAAAACGGCCTTTTTTCGATATTCAATCGGGGAAAGGCCGTTTTCCTTTTCATAATAAGATATCCCAGCCTTTAGGAAAATTTGAACGTTGCCTACAGGCACTCACTTTGCGCAGGCAATCCGCCCCAGGTGCCTTTACGCCTGCGGGGTCTCCTCTGGACGCGCTTTTCCCGTAGGAGTCTAGCACACCCGTTCCAATCTACTTTGCTTTTACCTTTAGTGGTATCTTTTTATCCATATGAAGGATATTAATTATTAGAAGTCATCTTATCCGTAGCTTTCACTGCAGAGTTAATAGAATCATTAATGAAAGGATAAATTGAAAATGAGTGAAAATAAGCAACCTTCCGAATCTCTGAAATCAGATGCGATACATACGACATTTAAACAGGCTTTTGAAATAAAGAAGAATCCATTTCCTTGGATAAAAGCACTAAGCGCAGGCATAGCTGCTGCCTTACCTGTTTTCATTGGCTTATTATTCGGGAATTTAGCGTACGGTTTACTGGCAGGGATCGGAGGTTTCACTTATTTATACGTTTTTAACCAACCGTATCACCAAAGAACTATAAAGATTTTCTTTGTGATGGTGGGTCTTGCTTTATCTGTTGTATTAGGGACGCTTTTGGCTCCATACCAATTGGGAACAGCCATAATGATGGGGATCATCGGGGCAAGTGTTTTTTTTATATTTGGTGCATTAAAGATTACCGGTCCTTCGGCGGTATTCTTCGTCTTGAGCTTTGCGCTTGCGACAGGTATGCCCGTTGATCAAAGTCTGGCTCCGTTGCGTGGGGGCCTCGTTTTAATGGGTGGTGCACTATCTTGGATAATCTGTATGTTAGGGTGGTTTTTCAACCCTCATGGACCAGAATCGCTTGCGGTGGAAAAGGTGTACAGAGAATTGGGGGCATTCTTTGATTCCATGGGAACCGAGAAATACAATAAAGCAAGACAGGGAACGGTATTGGCGATGAAACAGGCTGAAGATACACTATTAGCCGGGTTTTCAAACAGGCGAAGCCGAGATGAGTTAAAGCGGTTGTTCCTACTGAATGAACATGCGAATGCCATATTCTTGGAGGCTCTGGAAATTTCCTTGAACAAAAATATCGTACTGCCGCCAGAATTAGGTCAATCCGTTCGTGCCCTTGCCGGTTCCATTGCATCTAAAACAAAGAATGAAAAAAAGATCCTTCAACCTGACCAAATGACCGAAGAGGTGGAAGAGTTATTCATGAAGATTTATAATGCGGATGCCATCATGATTGAACCTGTCCAGAAAATCGATCATGCAGCAACCATCTCAAAGCCTTCTTTAAAAACAATTTTTCTTGGGGCGTTCGATAAGAATTCAATTGTCTTCCGGGCTTCCGTTCGATATGGAACAATCCTTACCATTGCTGCCATCATCGCATATTCCGCCGATTTTAACCGTTCGTACTGGATTCCCTTATCCTGTGCGGCCGTTATGTCGGGTTCAACCATCATCGCCACATTCCATCGAGCGGTCCAAAGGACTTTCGGGACGGTCATCGGACTCCTGCTAGCAAGTTTAATTCTAGCAGCGGTTCATAACGAGTTCATTATCGTTCTGATCATTTTATGTTTGACATTCATTACAGAGCTTTTCATCGTTCGGAACTATGGATTAGCGGCGATGTTTTTTACTCCTTCAGCATTAATCATGGCGGAATATTCAACTCAAATCTATGATTTCAGTTTTTTTGCGACAGTAAGAATAACAGATATCGTCGTTGGAAGCATGATAGGTCTTATTGGGTCGCTGTTACTCGGAAGTCGTTCGGCATCCAGTCTTCTCAATCATTTAACAGCCAAAACGATTCGAAGTCAGGGACAGTTATTATTGATGGCGTTCTCTGAAAAAGATAATGACTTTGCAATTGATGAAAGCAGCGAAAGGAACAAAATGCAAACAAATATGGTGAATCTATTAACGGTTTACAATGCATCCCTTGGTGAGATATTCAAAAACAAGGCTAGACTGGAATCTCTTTGGCCCGTTATATTTTCGATAGAACAGTTGGGCTATTATCTAAATGCCAGCTTGAAATCCTATGAACGGCCAGTCCTTTCAGAGCGGGAGCTCGCTCAATTGCTGTATGTTTTCGAAACCATGGCGATAGCGGCAGATAAAGGTCGATCACATACTAATAAAGAAGTGCCTGAAATTGAAGGATACTCAAAAGTCCGCCAGGAAATTTTGGACCTTCAAGAAGCACTTCAGTTTTGCGGAGAAACAACCGGCTAATTAATCTATTAAGGGAGTTCATATTTGACTCCCATTCATTTAATGAGTGTTTCATGCCTCTGTTAATAGGGTGAAATTGGAAGGGTTATAGAAAAGTCTGTAAAAATGCCAGTTTTCATTATAAAATGTACTTACAAACAGAAAGGTGATGAACCATGTCAAACGTTGCTGAATTTCGTGATTTTTTAACTAGTGAGAAAATCTATATGAATGAGTTGAATGAAGATGGAACCACCTTTTTTAGAGCTGAGCAAAAGTTAAAGGACGGGTGGAAGGTCCTTTTAGTATTTGCATTCAATCAAGATGAAAATGTGGCGGACTTATTTTGCTTTAATGTCGCCGAGTTGAAGAATCCTGAAAAGAAACAGGATGTTCATACACTGTTGAATGAATATAATGCTAATTTTAGGTACTCCAAGCTTTATGAAGAAAATGGGACCATTTCCATTCGGTATTCATACTCCATTGAGGGGGATATCGTACCGGATCTTGCGTTCAGGAAGTTAATCATGCTGCTTGAAACGGCACAGCAGGTTTATCCGCGGTTAATGGAAGTCATTTGGTCTTAAATCATTATATAGGATGAAAAAGTTCTCTGAAACAGGGGGCTTTTTAACATCTTTTCTAGAGTGAATGAATATATTAACGTTACAATACATTAATTAATAATTTTTTTAAAAGAACTATTGCATTTTTTTAGATTAAACTATATAATTAATTTTGTTGGTAATTCGACAAAGTTCTACAATGACATGCGGGTGTAGTTTAGTGGTAAAACCTCAGCCTTCCAAGCTGATGATGAGGGTTCGATTCCCTTCACCCGCTCCAATACATACTCATAACGTAGGGTTTCGTTACCTGGAGAACGAAGCTTTGCGTTTAAATATTATTACAAGAATTCTACTGTTTACAGTGGGATTTTTTTTATTGTCCAAATTTTATGGGGGCGGAAATTCGGGAAGGGGTTGAATGAGCTAAAGGTTAATCTGATTATCATTTTTATTCTATCAGAGAAATGACAATACGAACTCCATGGCATTCATACCGTATTTAAAACCGGAGTTTTATATTAGCTGCCATGTATTATACCGAAAAAAAGCGTTAATCAAAGCTATTCAGCCTTAGGGGATAACAAAATAAGTTCATTTTTGGATAAATGCCTAAACAGCGGTACAGGGGTTTTAGTAAAAACAGTGAACCGGTTAGGTTTATGATGACGGGTGTTATTTAACTTCTCAGGTGGATGGGGTTATCAGAATCATTAAATCATACGGGGGCCGGGACGCATATCAAGTTATTATCCAAAGCTGAAGGGATGGATCGATAGGAATATAATTTATTTTAAAGGTTTGGAAAGTTTACGAAAAGACCCCTTCCGATTGTGGAAAGGGTTTATTTCCGTTCATTTTTGATTAGCCTTCTACAATCGAGTAAGTCCCTTCACCACCGTGGATTTCAAGGAACATGTCCATCAAGGATTTTGTTAGCTGATGTGCTTCTGTGATTGGAGTATTGGGTTGTAAATAAATGATTTGGATGGCTTTTTTTGTTTCTTCGGTGACTTTCGTGCGTTCTGAATCAACGTATGGGCTTCCGAATGCGCCCTCATGATCGGCTGATGTAATCATATTTTCCATGGAATTCAAGCGGCCGTTCAAACCGTCATAACCATCCGTTCCCTCGCCAATCTTAATCAAGATGTCTCCTGATACCTTTTCCGCATCATAAATGCCGATCGGAACTTCATATAATAGGGAGAAGAAGTTATTCAAATCTATCGCTGAATGGATGGGTGTCAAGTAATTCTGTTTTTTTACGCGGCGGTACAGGGCTTCAACGGAGGGGCGATACCGTGACGGGTTGGTCCCCACAGCCTTGAAAGTCTCTCGCCACACTTTAATGCCGGAAAAGTCGGTCAATTCCTTTTCTTCAAGGTCGAAGAAAAGAGCTTCTTGAAATAGTTGAAGTCTCCCTTTCACCATTTGCGGGGAGGGACCTACTTCGATGTTTTCATATGTAATGATCCCAACTTTGAATTGGGGGATTTTACTGCTAAGATTAGCTGATACGGTAATTTCCAAGCGTTTCACCTCCAAAAATGATTGCAATTAGTTTATCATAGATAGCAATGGTTTGAAATGGATACAAGCTTCGATCGGAATACTGAATGAACGTAGGTGATTAATATGGATATGAATGCATTCAAGCAAGAAGTGATTTTATATAGTAAAGAGATCGGCATCGATAAAATCGGTTTTACATCGGCCACGGCTTTTGCCGAATTGAAGGCTCGGCTGATACGTCAACAGGAACTGGATTATCAGTCAGGGTTTGAAGAAGGCGATATAGAAAAAAGGGTCAGGCCTGAATTGATATTCGAAAAACCGCAATCCATCATTTCGATTGCACTTGCTTATCCATCAAAATTGAAGGATGCTCCGCAAAGCACAAAAGGTGAGCGGCGAGGGATCTTTTGCCGGGCTTCTTGGGGAACGGACTATCATACCGTTCTTCGTAATAAATTGCAGTTACTTGAGGGTTTCATTAAAGATAAAGTGCCAGGGGCAGTGGTGAAGTCAATGGTAGATACGGGCGAATTGTCAGATAGGGCAGTGGCTGAGCGTGCAGGAATTGGCTGGAGTGCAAAAAACAGTATGATCATCACTCCGGAATTCGGGTCTTTTGTATACTTGGGAGACATGATTACCAACCTGCCATTTGAACCGGATCAACCGATGGAAGATCAATGCGGGACATGCAATAAATGTGTCGATGTTTGCCCGACAGGTGCGCTCGTTCAGGGTGGCCAGCTAAATTCTAAGCGTTGTATTGCATTCTTAACCCAGACAAAGGGTTTCCTGCCGGATGAGTTCAGGACGAAAATAGGCAATCGTTTGTATGGGTGTGATACATGCCAGACCGTTTGTCCGAAAAACAAAGGAATGGATTTTCATTTTCATGAAGAAATGGAACCTGACCCCGAGTTAGCGAAACCGCTGCTGAAACCTCTGCTTACGATTTCAAATCGGGACTTCAAGGAGACATACGGCCATGTATCTGGCTCTTGGCGCGGTAAGAAACCAATCCAAAGAAATGCCATTTTAGCATTGGCCCACTTCAAAGACGAAACGGCATTGCCCGAACTGATCCAGGTTATGAAGGATGATCCGCGGCCCGTCATACGGGGAACGGCGGCCTGGGCGGTTGGGAAAATTGGCCGGGGGCAGTCCGTTTCCGTACTGGAAGAAGCACGAATGAAGGAAACGGATGAAGAGGTACTGGCGGAAATTGAAAAGGGACTGCAGTTTACCTTGGAAACAAAATGATATTTAAGATGTAGTGGCTGTCCCAAAAGTCGTAAATGACTTTTGGAACAGCTTCTTTCTCTTTTTTTCTAGTTATAGACATTACCACTAAAGTTAACCGGATAGCTCCCAATTTGTAACCACTAAGTAGTAGTCTTTTGTAGTAAATACATTATTGAACAGAGGATAAAACCAGTACCGACTATCAGCAGTACTTACATCCCCGTAATAAGATTGTTGTTATACGGGTATATTTGTTACGGCATCTACCAATTCATACTTAAGGTGAGCTGCAGACCACTTCTTTCGGACACTTGCCATTCTGAATAACTAGTTGCTACGCTATTCCTTATGGTGAATATATTTGTTTATATATAACCTGCGGGTACCTAAAAAGAGAGATTATTGGGCTGTTATCAGCAAATCCTTAGCTCTAAAAGTATAACTGTCCAAATTTAAATGACTTGAGTTCCCCCTTTTCCTCTTAACGTGGAGGAAACTGGTCATCTTGTCTTTTATCTATATACAAAGTGCCATCACTTTGTATTTCAGCATAAAATACATCTTGCAGGCATACACCAAACTGCTGTAATTGCGTTTCCAACCAGCTTTGGTTTAAGCTCAGTTTACTTAAATTATGAGGAACGATTTTTCCATCCACAATAATTTCTGTAGGTATGTATGATGGTTTCACATAAGTAATATCCTTATTGGAAACATTCTGGCTATCCACTTTTTTTAAGACAGACAATTGACCATTTGGTTCTAAAACGGCATAGTTTACCTCTTGCATGGAGAATATGCTTTGTTCTCGCAATAGCATGCTAAGGTCATCCATGTTTAATTTTTCCCCTTTCAACGCTTTCTCTAGGATTTTTCCATCTTTGATTACAATTGTAGGTTCGCCGTCAAGTATTATACGAGCTTTTGGAGATTTTAAATTAATAAAGCCTACAAGCATAGTGAGTACGGACCAACCGATTAAACTAACGAAGGCGTCAACCATATCAATACTTGTATCGATTGTGATGGAAGCAGCCACCGCGCCGATAGTGATACCTGTAATATAGTTAAAGTAAGTCATCTGACTTACTTGCTTTTTTCCCATAATTCGAGTCATCAATAGTAAAACCACAAAAGCAGCGACTACCCTACTTAACACTTCAATAAAGCTCAAAATTTCCGTCTCCAATCTGGTCTAATCAGGTTAGATAATCGTGTATTCATTCTTATATTTTCCCCAATATTACTTTGATTATAATTCAGGATAAAAAAAGCCATACTGTAATCGATCCATACGGAAAGGCTTCACACGTGACTTTAAAATTTATGAATGTGAGGGTTGTTTGGATTGCCCTTTAAAATCGTAAAAAAGGCGGGAGGAAATCGTCAGGTGCATTTTAATCCCCTTCGAACATACACATTAGCATAGATAGTAAGAAGGAGGGCATGAACTTGAGGGAACAATTGCAACGCCTTTTACAAGAAAGAGTGGAGTTTTATACTTCCGATAATCAGGAACGGAGTGAAAGGAAATTACATCTGAAAAAGGAATTGATGAGGAACCGTGCAGCGGAAATTGTTCGGGTGAATGCAGCAGGCAAGGTTCATTCGAAGAGAAAGGAAGACATGGATACAGTCCTGACTTATCAAGTGCACCTGCAATATTTATTGAAAAAGGAGGATTCATTTTATATTGAAGAAGAAATGGAAGAAAGGGAAGCTCGATTTCGAAATGGGTATATAGTGGATGAATGTGAGCTGGTTCCCAGCTTTGAAACGGAAGAGGTACAGCCAAAATGTGATCCCGGCGCAAATCGACTTGCATATAAGTATGAGCGGATGAAGGCCGTCCAATATGCCGAGCGTTGGTGGAATGAATTCAATCCAAGGTATCATAAATTCACTGATGATTGTACGAATTTCATTTCACAATGTCTACATGCGGGAGGAATTCCGATGTGGGGGGCGCCAAACAAAAGTAAGGGCTGGTGGATAAGAGGAAAAAGCTGGAGTTACACTTGGACGACGGCACATTCTTTATATCATCTGCTAAAATCCGGGAATGCCATCAGGACAAAGCAGGTGGAGACGGCAGAGGAATTGAATTTGGGTGATATCCTTTGTATAGATTTTGAAGGGGACGGACGGTTTGATCATAACTTGATTGTAACCGCGAAGGATCAGGATGGGATGCCGCTTGTGAATGCCCATACGATGAATAGCCGTCACCGGTATTGGACGTATGAGGATTCGACTAGATATACACCGAACATCGTTTATAAATTCTTTGTGATTTTGGATGGAGGGTGATTGGTTTTTAGTCTTTTTTGTTTAATGCTATAATTAAGGTGAAGTTCAAACTAGAGGTGAATAAGAAGTGGCAATACATGTAGTTTTATATCAACCACAGATTCCAGCAAATACAGGCAATATTGCAAGAACGTGTGCAGGGACGGATACGTCTTTACATCTCATTCGCCCGCTCGGTTTCTCAACGGATGACAAACAGCTCAAACGGGCTGGGCTCGATTACTGGGAGAATGTAAAGATCCATTATTATGATTCGTTAGAAGAGTTTTACGAAAAGAATGCCGGCGGTGAATTTTATTACTTAACGAAATTCGGCGAGCAGCCGCATTCCAGCTTCGATTACAGTGATCAAGACAGTGAGATATACTTCATTTTTGGCCGTGAAACGACGGGCCTCCCGAAAGAGCTGATCCAAGAAAATATGGATCGGTGCCTTCGGATTCCAATGACGGATAAAGTACGTTCCCTTAATCTGTCGAACACGGCTGCCATCTTGATTTATGAAGCATTGAGACAGCAAAATTACCGTGAATTGGATTTGAAAACAAAAGGTTGAGTGTCATCACTGGCTTACTGTCATCGGGGGAATTACAGCCCCGATGATGGATTTTTCACTATACATATTCAATAGGGGTGAGAGCTTTGAATAAAATAATTGAGAAGATTTTAGATCACCGTTCCATTCGTTCTTTTGAGGACAAGCCATTGTCTGAGGAGCAAATCAATACGATTGTGGAATGCGCCCAGGCTGCATCGACTTCAAGTTATATTCAAGCGTATTCAATCATAGGGATAACCGAACCGGAAAAGAAAGCCAAGCTTGCTGAACTTGCCGGACCACAAGCTTATGTAGAGAAGAATGGACATCTATTCGTCTTTTGCGCCGATTTATATCGTCAGGATATGGTTTCCGAAATGGAAAACATGGACCTGACTGAATCGATTGAAAGTACGGAGAAATTCATGGTTGCCTGTATTGACGCTGCTCTGGCGGCTCAAAATGCAGCATTGGCCGCAGAATCGATGGAACTTGGCATTTGCTATATCGGCGGGATACGCAATAATCTCCCGGAAGTGTCTGAGGTTTTGAATATACCGCACCGGGTTATTCCATTATTCGCTTTAGTGGTTGGATATCCGAAAAACCGTTCGGATAAAAAGCCCCGTTTGCCGAAGTCCAATATCTATCATGAAAATGGATATCAGGAGGATAAGCAGGAGTTCATCGGACAACTTGAAGAGTACAATGAAACGATTTCCAGTTATTACGAACGCCGGACTAAAGGTAAACGAAAAGACACCTGGACCGAGCAAATGGCTGGCATGCTTGGAAAGAAAAGCAGGCTGTACATGAAAGATTACGTGGAAAAGCAAGGATTTAAGAAACATTGATTGATGACTTAAGGGACATCTTTCAAAATCCTGAGCATGAGCCAAACAGTGAAGATCCCGGAAATATTTCCGGGATCTTCACTGTTTTCATTTATCAATTGGTAAAACTTTTCAGGCAATAGATCTAAAAGGTTGTCTTCTTATATGCCGATGAACTAACTATTGACAATATATTTAGATAGAATTATAGTATTAAAGTAGTGGTAATGATAATCATTTTCAATTGAATCTTTACCTCCTTTACGCACGATTAGGAGGAAGAAAGGTAAACCAATCATCGCAACTATATACTCTCATTTAAGAAAAGGGCTGGCCTTGAACCTGTTCGGTTAGTTTTGATTGGCGTAGGATTTTCAATGGCGCTTTCAGGCTTGATGATTGTCCTCATTTCAACAGCGGAACGGGCAAAAGTCGATTTCATTGCAAAATGGTTGGCGGGAAATATATGGGGTACGGATTGGCCCTTCATTTGGGCTATTCTTCCATGGTTAATCATCCTCATTCGATTCACTTTATATAAAGCAAATCGTTTGAATCTGCTTGGTTTAAGTGAACCAATCGCAATTGGAGTGGGTGTATCGATTGAAAAGGAACGGATCGTATTGCTAATCACAGCTGTCGCACTGGCTGCGGCTGCCGTTTCTGTTACAGGCGGAATTGCATTCATTGGACTCATGGCCCCACATATAGCAAAATCTTTGGTGGGATCTCGAAATCAATTATTCATTCCAGTTGCCATTTTACTCGGTGGATGGCTATTGTTGCTTGCCGATACGATAGGACGTAATATTGTTGAACCTGAGGGGATTCCTGCAGGTATCATGGTAGCGTTGATCGGTGCTCCTTATTTCATGTATTTATTGTTGAAGAAGTGAGTTCATTGCTAAAATCCCTTGAAATCTTTCAGGGGATTTTACGCTTTTTTCACTTCCTTTTGTGGAATCAAACAAAATTCCATTGTTATTTATGGAATTTATCTATATCTATTTATTTCCTCTGGATTCAATCGTTTCGCTTCGAAAAAAAACACTTGAATGAATTTTTTTGTATTTACCCGGGTAGGAGTAAGGACGATCGTTGAATCCTTTTGCAGTTCTTTCATCTTTTGGCGAACGACTGTGAAATCAAAAAATTTGGAAGCGTAATTTTCAAACTTTGGATTTGAAAAATCCGTTAAACCGAGCGAAGCAAAATGATTTAACGAATGGTTGATCGTTCTGCGTATTCGCTGTTCGGCAGCTTTCATTTCTCGATTAATATCAACTTGCCCAGCTGATGTTCCGAGCTTTTTTTTTGTAATCTCTTCAAAGATATCTTTAAGAGTCGGGAAATGCTGTTCAAAAGTAAATGTCCGTTCATACATGAATAAATACTGAAGCATTTCAATTAAATCCTTTGCCCCATTTTCTCCCACAACCCCTAATTCCGATAATAAAAATTCGCCCACCTCTTTTATGCTTTTTTCATTAAAATTATTTGATTTATCAGCCTTAGGCTGTTCAAAATTCAATACACTATTTAAAGAGGCTTGGATATTAGTGATCGATCTTTCTAAATGAATACGTTCCATGACCTTTCGGATAACTGTTAATATTTCAATGCGATTAATTGGTTTAGTAATATAATAATCGATTCCGAGTGAGTATGCCTCACCAATCAGCTCTTTTGATTCAACCTGTGAAATCATTATTATTTTTCCATTAAATGTACTTTTTATATGACGAAGTGTCTCTATGCCATCCCGGATGGGCATTAATAAATCAATAAATAAAATATCAATTTGTTTTAAATTCAAAATATGTCCTTCTAATTGACTGCCATCTTCCGCTTCCTCTACCACTTCTCCTAAATCTTCGTTCTCTATAATTTGGCTTAAGTTCGAACGTATAGCACAATCATCATCTGTTATAAAAAAACGCATGAAATCATCCTTTCTGTATCAACTTATGGATTGGTAACTTTATAGAAAAAACAGCGCCGTCAATCTTACTCTCTAATAGGATATCCCCTCCCAGTTCTTTCACAACTTCTTTAACATATGAGAGTCCAATCCCTGTTGAAGGGGTCCCGAAATGATCATATTTTGAAGTGAATCCAGGTTTAAATATAACGGTCTGATATTTTTTAGGGATCCCAGGTCCATTATCAGCAACTTTAAATTCTACATTATCGCAAAGTTCACTCAAACTTAAACTAATGATTCCCTTTTCTTTAATTGCCTCCACTGCATTAGCGACTAAATTATTGAAAAGAGATAATACGGTATATACATGATAATGTGAATCGGTGTTTCCATCTAAAGAGTATTCAAATTGAATATCCTTTCCAAGTGATAAGGCATATTTTTCATTAATTCGGATAATTAATCGAATAAGTTCAGCAGCTTCCATATAATCCTTAAAACTCTCATTAGAAATCAATTTAGAGAGACCAGCAAAAATTCGTTGATTATCTTTCTTAACTTCATGCATTTCACCCGCAATGCGCAATGCTCTTTGACTATATTGCTGTGTAAGAACATGGGGTTGCTTTTCCCGTTTTTCCCGTTCTTTTAAATCGCGATACAAATCATACGATTCCTTTGTTATATTCTCTGCATTTTTTAATGTTTTTCTTAAATGAATCGTTTCCTCGTATAAATTGGAAATGAGCATCAGCATGTGTTCATTTTGTTTTCTGATTTGCCTTTCTCTTGATTGTGCCTCATAAAGTTTCATCATATTAAAAAAGCTTAAAACGATAAAACTGTGTCCGAATGCGATCACGATCATCTCATTTAATGAACCTAACGTAATTGTTGTTTCTAATACAAAATATTGAATGATTAATTCTGCAGTGTCGGATAATATTTCGATAATGAGGCCAATAAATCCAATAATCAAAGACCGGTTTTGAAAGCGGTTGATTTTCACTAAAGAAAAAAGAAAGGAATAGGTGAAATAAAAGAAAAAACTGGGATACTGTTCTTGAAAAGTGGACGCCCAGTGAAAATTATCATTTGTGAAAAAGTCTATTAGGATACGAAATAACACAACCATCGTTCCTGTCAAGGCACCTGATAAAATAGCAGGTGTTTTCTGTAATAATAGTAAAAAAAAGAAAAGTGCAGGCGGACCAAAACTTATCCGAAACGTTTCATTTAAAGGATAAAAACTCAATTCACCAGCTAATGGGACTGTTAACAACATCAGAGCAAGGATATTGACCTCTTTTTTCATTAACGTACCGAGATTCAGGGCGTTCACCTCCCAATTGTTTAAAAAATCAGTATACAGTTTCAGCGGCTTCAATACAATGCTTACTTTGCTTAATAGAACGTATTAGTAAAAATACGGAAAAAACAATCTTTTTTTCTATCCACAAAAATAGTATCAAAACATGTGAAAAGAATCACGTTTTTGATTTTAAAGGATTTTTATTTTTTAGATTTTGTAGGTTTTTGTAAGATTATGTAGTTCCCGTTTTAAAATTCAAGGTAGGTAAAAACTTTTGAAAGCGCTTAACAATATTTAGAATATTCATTATGTTTTCATCTAATCCATTAAAGTTAAGCACAACAATGAAGAGGTGGAAGAAAGTGGTTGGAGAATTAACAAAAGATTATAACATTCATGTTAATAATCAAAAGCAAGCCTGCTTGGATGAATGGGTAGCAAATTACAAACCCTATGCTACTGAAGGACAAACCGCCAATTATATACCTGCGTTGAGGAATACACACTTATCGCAGTTAGGTATTTGCATACTAGAGCCAGGTGGAAACATGATAAAGTCAGGAGATTGGGAAGTCCCTTTCACGTTGCAAAGTATTTCAAAAGTGGTCAGCTTTATAGCCGCATGCTTGGGTTGCGGCATTTCTTATGTGTTGGATAGGGTAGATGTGGAACCAACTGGGGATGCTTTCAATTCAATCATTCGTTTAGAAATGCATAAGCCAGGAAAACCGTTTAATCCTATGATTAATGCTGGGGCGATTACTGTAGCTTCGCTTCTGCCAGGGGAGTCTTCACAAAAAAAATTGGAATTTCTCCTTGCATTATTTGAAAATCTGTTAGGGAAGCGCCCAATCATCAATGAGGAAGTATTTCAATCTGAGATGTTAACCGCTCATAGAAATAGAGCTTTAGCACATTATTTAAAAGAGATGAATTATTTAGAATCTGATGTAGAGGAGGCTTTAGAGGTTTACCTGAAGCAATGTTCCATAGAAGTGACTGCAGAAGACATAGCCCTGATTGGATTGATCCTCGCACTAGATGGTTACCATCCTATACGTCAAGAACAAGTTCTCCCTAAAAAAGTGGCTAAACTAGCCAAAGCGTTAATGCTTACTTGTGGAATGTACAATGCTTCGGGGAAATTTGCGGCTTTTGTTGGGGTGCCAGCCAAAAGTGGAGTATCGGGTGGAATTATGGCATCAGTTCCTCCAAGTGCCAGAAGCGGAATGCCCTTCAAAGGTGGATGTGGTATTGGTATTTATGGGCCGGCAATTGATGAATATGGGAATAGCGTGACAGGTAGTATGCTATTGAAACATATGGCAGAAGAATGGGATCTAAGCATTTTCTAAAAAAGCAGAAAATATTTGTTCTCATAAAGGGGACAACCTTAAGATATTCCAATCAAAAAGTTAGGCGCTTAATAAGAGGTGATCTGAATACAGCAGTTACATTAAGATTTATTTGGGCGTACACTAGCACAAATCATAAATCCAGTTACTTTAAACGTTATTTAAAGGAATGAATTTTTGGAAAGCATGGTGATGACATATGAATTTACAGCGAAAGATGGGAACGTTCTCATTAACGATGGTAGGACTCGGGTCTATTATTGGCTCAGGTTGGTTATTTGGAGCTTGGAGAGCGGCACAAATCGCAGGACCAGCTGCCATTATCTCTTGGATTATAGGAATGGTGGTAATATTATTTATTGCACTTTCTTACAGTGAATTAGGGGCAATGTTTCCTGAAGCTGGGGGAATGGTAAAATATACGCAGTACTCTCATGGTTCGTTCATCGGGTTTCTTGCAGGTTGGGCAAACTGGATTGCAATTGTTTCCGTAATTCCAGTTGAAGCGATTGCTTCAGTCCAATATATGAGCTCATGGCCATGGGAATGGGCGAAGTGGACACATGGTTTAGTGGAAAATGGAAGGCTTACAGGGGGAGGCTTGGCAATTGCCTCTGGATTACTTATCGTCTACTTTTTATTAAATTACTGGACAGTTAGTTTGTTTTCAAAAGCTAACTCATTTATTACAGTCTTTAAGGTTATTATACCTGGACTTACGATTGGATCACTTTTATTTGCTGGTTTTCATGCATCCAATTTTACGTCAGCAGGAAGTATGGCACCTAATGGTTGGGCAAGTGTGCTTACTGCAGTAGCGACTTCTGGAATAATCTTTGCGTTTAACGGTTTTCAAAGTCCGATTAATATGGCGGGTGAGGCAAAGAATCCTGGACGCTCGATCCCAATTGCAGTGATTGGCTCCATTTTAATTGCAACGGTTATCTATGTTTTATTACAGATTGCGTTTATTGGAGCAGTTGATCCGTCCATGATTGTGAACGGATGGCATCATTTGAATTTCAATTCACCGTTTGCTGACTTAGCAATTGTTTTAGGCATAAACTGGTTAGTCATTTTACTATACGCCGATGCTTTTATTTCCCCTTCCGGGACAGGAATAACATACACGGCGACAACATCACGAATGATTTATGGAATGGAAAAGAATAAATATTTACCAAGCGTGTTTGGAAATCTTCATCCTCTTTATGGTATCCCGCGTCAAGCCATGTTTTTAAATCTAGGTGTATCTTTCCTGTTTTTATTCATGTTTAGGGGCTGGGGAGTACTAGCAGAGGTAATTTCGGTTGCCACTTTAGTCTCTTATATTACAGGTCCAGTTACTGTTATGACGCTAAGACGCACAGGTAAGGACTTGTACAGACCATTACGTCTAAAAGGATTAAGCATCATTGCGCCACTTGGCTTTGTTTTTGCTTCTTTGGTTCTTTATTGGGCAAGATGGCCACTGACAGGTCAAGTATTATTTATCATAATGATCGGTCTTCCCGTTTATTTCTATTATCAAGCAAAAATAAACTGGAAGGGATTCCGTCAAAACTTTTCGGCAGGACTTTGGATGGTTGTTTACTTAATCTGTATGATGGCCATTTCATATTTAGGCAGTGAAAAGTTTGGTGGACTTAACGTAATTCCATTTGGTTGGGATATGGCCCTCATTACATGTTTATCACTGGTGTTTTATAGATGGGCAATAAAGAGTGGATTCCAAACAGAATATTTGGAACAAGGAAAGAAAGTAAACGACGACTTGAGATCATTGGAGAACGACAATACCAAATCTCAAACGGAAAAAAAGAACGCTGTTTAAAATATGAAGACCCTTCATTGATTTCATGCTTGCATGGAATCAATGAAGGGTTTATTAATTTATTTTAAAAGTAAAAAATCCTTCCTGGGTTCGAAAGGACTTTTTTCTATTTATATGGATGGGTGTGCAAAGAAAAGGGACAGCAAATTTAATTTGCTGTCCCCTTTTTTGGAATGTAAGAAAGGCCTTAATATTTTCTTTATTTGACACCCGGTTTATCTTCATAACCAGCAGTAAAGATAGCGGCTAAAAATGTAATAGCAACTGCAACGATAATAATTGTGCCCATAATGTGACCTCCCTTTACCCATATTGTCCCACTTAAGTATAGGCTTAGTATACCCTAATTTTTAGCAGTAGTGTACACTATTTTTCTTGTCAGCCGATTTGTCATCAATTGTTCAATGATGAAGCCTTTTTCGATATATGGAGCGTGCAGGAGGTTTCTAAACAATGCCCGGACACTTTTTAAAGTCTGACATGTTTGTCAGACTTAGAGCATAGATTTAAGTATTCTCTGAAAGTGACAGGGGGAGGTTCCTTAAATGGATATTTTAAAGAAAATCGAAAAATTTAGAGAAGATGAACAGAAGCTGAAGTGGGAAGGCACCTTCGCAGAGTACTTAGAAATTTTGAAAGAAACGCCATTAGTTGCTCAATCTGCTCATTCACGTGTATACAACATGATCAGAGATGCAGGGATAGAGGAAGTAAATGGGTCAAAGAAATACAATTTTTTCAGCGGTCAGTTGTTTGGGCTTGAAGATTCACTGGAAAGGCTCATCGAGGAATATTTCCATCCGGCGGCAAAGCGGCTGGATGTCCGTAAGCGGATTTTGCTTCTCATGGGTCCGGTCTCAGGAGGAAAGTCTACACTCGTTTCTTTACTGAAGCGTGGACTTGAAAATTATTCATTAAAGGATTCTGGTGCCATTTACGCAATAAAAGGATGCCCGATGCATGAAGATCCACTGCATCTCATTCCGCAGTATTTACGGGGTGATTTTTATGAGGAATACGGCATCAGGATTGAAGGAAACCTATCGCCGCTGAATGTAATGAGGTTAGAACAGGAGTATGGAAGCAGGATTGAAGATGTGATGGTCGAGCGTATTTTCCTTTCAGAGGATAAGCGTGTTGGAATTGGAACATTCAGTCCTTCTGATCCTAAGTCACAGGATATTGCTGATTTGACGGGCAGCATCGATTTTTCGACGATTGCCGAATATGGATCTGAATCGGATCCGCGTGCCTATCGCTTTGATGGCGAACTGAACAAGGCAAACCGCGGGATGATGGAATTCCAGGAGATGCTTAAATGTGATGAGAAGTTCTTATGGCATTTGCTTTCATTGACACAAGAGGGGAATTTTAAGGCAGGGCGTTTTGCATTGATCAGTGCAGATGAACTTATCGTGGCCCATACGAATGAAACGGAATATAAAGCTTTCATTTCCAACAAGAAAAATGAGGCATTGCATTCGCGGATCATCGTCATGCCTATTCCGTATAATCTGAAGGTTACCGAGGAAGAAAAGATTTATGAAAAAATGATTCATGAAAGTGATGTCTCAGATGTTCATATTGCCCCGCATACATTACGGGTGGCGGCAATCTTCAGCATCATGACCCGCTTGAAGGATCCCAAAAAGGGCGATATAGATTTACTGAAAAAGATGAGGCTGTATGATGGGGAAAATGTGGAAGGCTTTAATTCCGCAGACATCAATGAATTGAAGAAAGAATATCAGGACGAAGGCATGAGCGGAATCGATCCACGTTACGTGATTAACCGAATTTCCTCTACGATCATTCGTAAGGAAAATCCGTCCATCAATGCATTGGATGTACTTATGTCATTAAAAGCAGGTCTTGATCAGCATCCGTCCATTACGAACGAACTTCGGGAGCGGTATTTGAATTTCATTTCCCTTGCACGTAAAGAATATGATGCCATTGCAAAAAATGAAGTGCAAAAGGCATTTGTCTATTCATATGAAGAGTCTGCGAAAATCCTCATGGATAATTATCTGGACAATGTCGAAGCATACTGCAATAAATCAAGGCTGCGCGATCCTTTGACAGGGGAAGAAATTAATCCGGATGAAAAATTGATGCGCTCGATTGAAGAGCAAATTGGAATTTCCGAGAATGCAAAAAAAGCATTCCGCGAAGAAATATTGATTCGTATCTCTGCATATGCGCGTAAAGGAAAGCGATTCGATTATAATTCACATGATCGTTTACGGGAAGCAATCCAGAAGAAGCTATTCGCGGATTTGAAGGATGTCGTCAAGATCACTACTTCAACGAAAACACCAGACGAAAGGCAACTGAAGAAGGTGAACGAAGTTATTACGAGACTTATCGATGAGCACGGTTATAATTCCACTTCGGCCAATGATTTGCTGCGCTATGTGGGCAGCTTGTTAAATCGGTAAATGCATGCTTTCTTGCCCCTGCCCCCTATTGGGCAGGGGTTTATATCCTTTTTTAGGAAAGGTAAAGTATTTGTTAAAGGTGACAAGGTATCGGATATTTAAAAATCAAAAAAATTACCGGGCCCTACTAGGGGGAGCCCGGCACTTTGGATTCCTATTTGGTTACATTCAAGCCATACTGTTCAATAAGTGTGATAAGTTGGTCGGGGGAAAGTTCGTCTTCGCTATGATCGATTTTAATTTCCCCATCATCAACATCGATGATCGCACGTTCCACGCCTTCCGTTTTTAAAAGTATGGACTCTAGATTTAGAATCGGACCTTCTGACGTTGCTTCTTTTACATAAAGTGTAGTTGTTTGCATACTTCTTACACCTCCTTTGGTTTGATCATAATGTCTTATCTATACCCCATCTTCCCATTGGATATGTTACGTTTTGGATTTGGAAATATTGGGTATCAATAAGTGGAGGTGATAGCAAATGAGTAAAGAAGAATTGAAAAGAGAGCATGTTCCGGAAAACAGCTCCATGGCTAAGGATTATGAAGAGATGAAAGAACTTGGGAAGCAGATGGAAAATCAAAGGACGAATGAAGAATTGAAAGAGCGGGACAAACGCCCAGGTACAGTGCAACATGAAATTGAGGAAGATAAAGATTGACGAATATCACAACCAGAATCATTCTATCTGTGTAAAAGGGTGTCCAGAAAATTACTGGAGCACCCTTTTGTTGTGGTTTATTGCTGCTATTTTTTGATATGTATTTGCATGTCTCTGCTTTTAGATTTTGTACACGGCTAACATCAAAAAGATATTTTAAGTTACCTTATAAAAATCTAATCCGATAAATGAAGCCTGCTGAAAAACGAACAGGACTGATAAGTCTGTTCGTTTTCTAGATAAATACTTATTTTGCAGTAACATTAGAAAAAAATATTTCAAGGGTCCCTATGTCCATGTCATGACTTGTCTAGTTCATAGGCAAACGTCCATTATTGAATTTTGTGGTAAATTATCCTGCACCGCTGCATAAGATAGAGTAATACTTTTCTTTTAATCCGTTTTTTCGCATAGTATTTTTCATTGGGACACCGGAATGATGTGGGCTTTCCCACACTAATTTATTATATGAAGGAATGATGAAAAGCGTGCAAACATTTTTAAGGGGGGAAGAGAATGTCGGAAGAGAATAATCAACAATATGTTATCTCACAGGAAAATTGGTCCCTCCATCGGAAAGGCTATGATGATCAACAACGTCATCAGGAAAAGGTGCAGGAAGCGATCAAGAATAATTTGCCTGATCTAATTTCAGAAGAAAGCATCATAATGTCCAATGGCCGGGATGTCATCAAGATCCCCATTCGCTCCTTGGATGAATACAAAATTCGTTATAACTATGATAAGAACAAACATGTAGGGCAAGGCGATGGAGACAGTAAAGTGGGGGATGTGGTTGCAAGGGATGGCTCACCGTCCGATGCCGGAGCCGGTAAGGGCCAAGGTGCAGGTGACAAGGCCGGCGAGGATTATTATGAAGCCGAAGTGTCGATGATGGAATTGGAGGAAGCCCTGTTCAGTCAATTGGAACTGCCTAATCTCCAGAAGAAAGAACAGGCGGAGCACACGCTTGAACATATTGAATTCAACGACATCCGCAAGACAGGCCTAATGGGAAATATCGATAAAAAGAAAACGATGATATCGGCATTCAAACGGAACGCCTTAAGGGGGGACCCAGGTTTTCATCCTATTTATAAGGAAGACTTTAAATTCAAAACCTGGAATGAGATCCAGAAACCTGATTCCAAAGCAGTCGTGCTGGCAATGATGGATACTTCCGGAAGTATGGGGTTGTGGGAAAAATATATGGCTCGAAGCTTTTTCTTTTGGATGAACCGTTTCTTGCGGACAAAATATGAAACCGTGGAAATCGAGTTCATTGCCCATCATACAGAAGCGAAAGTGGTTCCGGAAGAGGATTTCTTTTCAAAAGGGGAAAGCGGCGGTACGATTTGTTCGTCCGTATACCGAAAAGCATTAGAACTTATTGATCATAAATATGACCCCGCGAAGTTTAATATCTATCCGTTTCACTTTTCCGATGGTGATAATCTAACATCCGATAACGTCCGATGCGTTAAGCTTGTTGAAGAACTCATGAAGGTTTCCAATATGTTCGGATACGGGGAAGTCAATCAATACAATCGCCATTCGACATTGATGACAGCTTATAAGAACATCGATAATGAAAAATTCAGGTACTATATCCTTAAGCAAAAGGCTGATGTTTTCCATGCAATGAAGAGCTTTTTTAAAGACGAGGAAAGTAAGAAGTATGCATAAAAAAGAGAACTTGGAGATGGCGATTTTCAAGTCATTATAATTGTAGGCAAAAAGGCGTGCGATTCACATTGTACGTCTTTTTTCATTTTGCAGATTCAGGAATTACATACGAAAAGGCTATTGCTCAACAAGAGCAATGGCTCAGATAAAAGGGGTTCGGAATTAAAACATTCCGAACCCCTTTTGAAATTGAATTTTGCTCAATATTAAGGAATTGTGTCTTTACGAGCCCACTATGTTAGGCCATTTTTTGACCTTCCCATGTCCAATTGGCCATCTTCTTTACATTCATGGCAGCGAAAGTGCATCACCTGCATGGACAATTTTTCAAGTCCCCTTAGTAGTCCAACGCACCATGCTATTCTTTTTTCATCTGCGAAAACACGCTCAATCGTTTCTTTACTTTTCGCATAGATAGGTTTTTTACATCTTGATGATGACGCAGATGATCTGCTTCTATCATATAATCGTGCCAAATATGACGTGTCACTACTTTTTGATATCTTTACTTTCGGTACACTTTGATAAAAATGACATGTCACACAAATGTGTTTTGGTGATTTGTACTGGCGATAGCCCTCTTTCAAATTGTACAAGCCATAAAAAAACAGTAGGCAAACTTGATTTTAATCGAGTTTGTCCACTGTCTAGGCCATTGCTCAACAGGAGCAATGGCTTTTTTCAAATACACTAAACTTATATCATTCGTTTCGTTAATTCGACAACACGTCGTTCTAACGCTTTCACAGGTTCTTTATCATGTAAGTATGCTCTTTTTTACAAAATTCATGAGAGACTTTCATTTGTAGTTACATATTCATTTTTTCCTGCACGCATTCCAACTATGAAAATAAGTGCCGAAATAACGACCAACATAAATAAGGGAATTGTCCAGCTATGTGTAACGTCATGAAGCAATCCGAATAATACCGGTCCGATGGCAGCTAAGAGGTAACCGAATGATTGAGCCATTCCTGATAATTCCGTCGCTTCATGGGTACTTTGTGTTCGAAGACTAAAGAACATCATGGATAAACTGAAAATGGTTCCGACGCCAATTCCGATCAATATCATGCATACTGGTATGAATATAGTGCTTCCGTATAATATGCCGAATATCCCTGCAATAAGGAAGGTGACAGGTGGGACCACTAACAGGCGCTGGCTTTGTAAGCGTCCAGCTAAAATTGGCACAATGAATGTTATGGGAATGACGGCAAGCTGCATAATGGATAGCATCCAGCCAGCCTCATCAGCATTCAGGCCTTTTTGCTCCAGGATTTCCGGCATCCAGGTAATTACTGTATAGAAGATAAACGATTGCAACCCCATGAAAAAAGTAATCTGCCAGGCTAATCCAGAACGCCATAAGTTAATGTTTTTAACCTTTTGAGCCGTTTGTATATCCTTACCTGACTTGAATGGCCGTCTTAATTGCGGCATCCAAAAGAAAACCGCAATAAGAGATAAAATTCCCCAGCATCCAAGGGCACCAGCCCAACCCAAACCCGATGATGTAGCAATGGGAATGCTGATCCCGGAACCTATTGCGCCACATAAATTCATGGAAACTGCATATGTCCCTGTCATTAAACCGATATTCCTAGCAAAGTTATGTTTTATCAGACTGGGTAACAATACATTGCCCATTGCGATGGCCAACCCGATTAAAATGGTCCCAATGAACAATGTCAATACGCCGCCAACAGAGCGTATCCCAATCCCGATCGTTAATAATATCAAGGAAAGGAAAAGGGTGAGCTCCATTCCAAACCGCCGTGCTATCCTAGGCGCAAATGGTGATAATAATGCGAAAGAAAGCAAAGGCAATGTCGTTAAGGAACCTGATAGTGTATTGGAAATTCCTAAATTATCCCGGATCGAAGTGACAAGGGGGCCAACAGATGTTAAGGGAGCCCGCAGATTGGCACCAAGAAGAATGATCCCGATGATGAGAAGTCCTAACCTGGGTTTAATATCCATTTTTGTTTGTTCTAGTTGATTTGCCGCTTGATGAATGCTCATAATCTCCTCCGTACTTACTCTAAAGACTTTTTGAATTGTGCAATGTATTCATTCACTGTTTCGATTGCCCGGTTCACATCTTGCTCGATGATTGCATCTACAAGGTTGCAATGGATGTTCAGATGAAGGTTCGCATCAGAACTCATCTCGACTATCTGATGGATGGAATCATAGAGGGAGTCTTCCATATGTTCGTACAAATCAATCAATAAATCATTATGTGATGAACCCATAATCGATTTATGCAACTGGATATCCGCTTCTTCGTAAGCCTTGATATCCTTTGCTTTTGCCGCATTACTGCAAGCTGTTATATGAAGCCGTAATCTTTCTATATCTCCCTGGTTACGTCTCAGTGCCGCTAACTGAGCTCCCTCTCTTTCAAGGGCATGGCGGACCTCTAACGTTTCTAATAAACTTGACTGCTGGATCCTTCTTTGAAATGCCGCCCCCAAGGCACTTGAGGACTTTACAAATGTTCCCTTTCCTTGTTTCGTCACTAAAAGGCCTGCATAAACAAGTGATCGTACAGCTTCTCTTAATGTATTTCTGCTTACATCGAATTGTTGGATCAAATCCATTTCAGGAGGAATCTGATTTCCAATTTCCCATTCACCTGATTCGATTAACGATTCGATTTGGGAAACCACTTGCTCTACAAGGGATAAGCGATTTGTTTTAGATATGGACAATATATACACCTCGAATTTGTAGGATGATTGGTTCATTGGTTATTTTAACATGTATGTTTAATATATAACAAGAATGTTTGTTGCATACGAGTATTTTGTAAAATCAAATTTCAATTTCCCATAAGAATTTTGGAAAAGAAAAAATCCCTAAATTCCAATAAATTCAGGGATTCAGAGTGTAGACAAACCCCTTTTCCAAAAGAATTGATGGAGAAAAAGGGTTTTTTTTATCTTTTAATTAGCATATTTAGTTGTAAATTTGAAAGAAGGAAACAATATACTGTTGCTAAACTTTTTATAAAAAACAGCTGTCGACTTTGTCTATTTTTTATGAGTTGTACAATTTGGCCGTTGATTGGAACGTAGGGCACTCGCTTTCCGCGGGCGGTCGGGGAGCCTCCTCGGCTTTCGCCTTTGGTGTCTCCCCTAGACGCGCTTTTCTAAGCAGGAGTCTCGAACACCCGCTCCAATCAACTTTGTCTTACCTTTTAGATAAACACTTTTGCCTGGAGTCATTAAATAGGGGGGCTCATTCAGAACGGGGGTCTTTTTTTTAAGGCTGTTTTCACATACTTTGTTGCTATTTACCAGGTAGTGAGTTGTGGTTGATTTCCCCTCCAGATGTTCGCTTCCCGCTGCTCCCGCAGGAGTCTCGCACTTCCGCTCCAATTAACCTTAAATAGTTTCGTTTTAAAAACAACAATCTTTACGAAAAGAGCCTTTTTTAGAAAGGTATATTATACCTTTTGATTTAGAGCCACGCTTTCTCTAAATCTCTAATACGACCTTTTAATTCTTCTTTTTCACTTTCTAGCCTTTGATTGTCGAATAAAACCATATTCGGGGCTTTACGAATCGTCTCCATCCTTAACACTTCAACTTCTGGAACCGTAAAAACAAGAATTTCAATCCCTGAAATCCAATAAATTCAGGGATTATCCTTATTTCTTTTTTTGTTTGATAATAAAAGAAATAAGGATAAGTATTGCTAAAGTGACCAGGCATACAGTAGTTCCAATTATATTGTATATTGTTTACGCAGCTTCAATTGCACCGAACAAATACTAATCCATAATAATAGAACTGTGAGGAAAGGGATGGCCATAAGGTGGCTTAATATCAGATCTGGGGTCAAATAGGATAAATACACACACCACCAAATATACATGATGTAGTTAAAGATATTCCATTAAATGGGATGCCCTTTTGGGTTGTTCTTAGAAATGCCTTAGAGGTTCTTTATTATCTAAAAGTATTTGAATTTTATGAAATAAATTAAGGAAAGTAGTATAATAAGTGATTTTTTAAGAGTGGAATGAAAAAATTATGTGGGAAATTTTATTTAAAATAATCGGAGGTTTTTGGAAAAGCCGATTTTGCATCCATTCCGAAAAAAATACATATTGAACAAGAGACGAGAGTTAAAAAAATTATCTTAAAACGCATTTTCACTGTCATTTTGTTTGGTAGTGAATAAGATGATGTAACTAGTTCAAGTCCTTCAATAAAAACGAATAAGGAGATGTCATATATGTCAGATTGTGGTTGTGATGGCGGTTTTGGATTTGGCGGAGGTTTCGCCTTTATAGTCGTTTTGTTTATCCTTTTAGTGATTGTGGGAGCTAGCTTTTGCGGCGGAGCTGGATTTGGCGGCGGGTGCGCCCAGGGTTACGGTTATGGAACATACTGCTGAATAACAAAAAACCGACCTTGATAGGTCGGTTTTTCTATAACATATAAGGTTTAGAGCAGGAAATGGCTAATGGGACTACTCGTTCTCATATAAAAAGGGGAGAGGAAGCGGCTGTTGGTCTTCTGATTCTTGTACCGGATCAATTTCCCTTATAAATTCTAAATAACCGGTATATACCTGCGAGGCCATCCCTAAATATTGTAATTCAGTGTGGATTATACCCATCTTTGGTAAATGGTGCATATACATTTTTCAACCCTCCTTTCAAAAAATAGGCCAGTCTCTTAAAGGAGATAAAAATGTTTTGTTCATGGGGAATCATTCATATTCATTTAAAAGTTGATGATTCAGGTGCAAAGGCCTCTGCTTCTCTTTCTTCTACGACCATGCGCAGCCCACGCTTAGGCCTGAGCGTAAGGGACGGAAGTGGGGTTACTTCATGATGGTCAGGTGCAAGCTTTATCCTATATCGTTGAGAAATGCAAGCCAGGACAAGCACTGCTTCCATCATGGCAAAATGATTGCCGATACAAACCCGGGGTCCTCCGCCAAATGGAAGGTAAGCGAACATAGGCAGGTTTTTCAAAAAGTTGTTTTCAAATCGTTCAGGAATAAAAGAATCCGGTTGTTCAAAATACTTTGGATCATGCTGCATCACATAAGAACTTATTATAATCATATCGCCTTTTTTAAAGTGATATCCTCCTATAACGACATCCTCCTCCACATCCCGGGATATCATAAAACTTGGCGGGTACATTCGAAGTGTTTCTTGTATGATATTTTGAGTGTATGGTAATTTCATGAAATCGTCAGGGCTGGGTGTCCTACGACCAATTATGCTATCCACTTCACAGAAAAGCTTAGATTGAATTTCAGGATTCATTGAAAGTGCGTACAGTGCCCAAGAAAGAGCATTTGCTGTCGTTTCATGACCTGCAAGAAAAATGGTCATTAACTCATCACGTACCTGATGGTTGGTCATTCCTAATCCGTCTTCGGCATCACGTGCATCCATCAGGATTCCAAGCATGTCTTCATGTTTTACTGTGTCGGTCTTCCGTTTTTCAATAATTTCGTAAATCACTTTATCAAGGCTTTTTATCGCCTTTTTATATTCACGGTTGATTTTGGTTGGTACCCATAATGGCAACCGGAAAATCGATCTCATCCTTTTGACTGCAGCTTTTAATACAGTGTCCAGCGATTTCCCTACAATTTCAGAGCCATCCGTGAATTCTATGCTGAACATGGTCTTGCTGACTATCCCCAGAGTGATGTCCATCATATCCTTTGTAATTATCCGTTCATCATTATGTTCCCAAGTTGATATATAAGCCATTGTGATATCAATTATATCCTTGGCATAATGGCTAATATGATTGTTTTTGAAAGAGGGCTGAATAAGCCTTCTCTGGCGCATATGAAAGTCCTTTTCACTTGTAAGCAGACCTTCACCGGTAAGTGGTTTTAAAGCTTTGAGGTCCTTTGATTTGACGAAGGATTTTTGTTTTGTTACTAGTATTTGTTTTATTAAATCAGGGTTGGAAACGAGGTAAACATTTTGGAATGGTCCAAAACGGAATTTTGCGACCTCCCCATATTCCTTGGCCAATCGGGTAAGAAAGCCAAGGACATCTTTTTGAAACTCCTTTGTATGTCCGGAAATCAGCCTTCCCTTTGGCACTTTTTGAGAATTGCGGAAGCCATCATCAGTGTGGCTCAATGTTGCTTGACCCCTTTCTTTTAATAGTTACATATATTCATTCTATGAGGATAAGCTAAATCTGTTTGGACAAGTCATAATGAACATTTAAATTTCTTATGATATTGCTATATATAGGAAAAGAAGGGGAGTCAGCCTGCATTTAGCCATATAAAAAACTCTGGATAAAAACCGCCAGAGTTTTTTTGAGACTAATTCAGAAGATGTGGGGTAATTTCCCGGTAGAGGAAACTCCTTGTTGTGGATAAGGAGGATTCAATTTCTTTCTTGATCGTCCCCATTCTGGAAACGATCATTTTTTTCATTAATGGGTCCACCAAATAGGTCATTGATTTCCTTAACTACACTATCTAAAAATTCATCGGATATTATCGGATTATTTTTTTTATGCATGTGATTCTCTGTAATCCTTTCTGGATCTCATATGTTTGATATACCTTATCAACATAACCTCACTAACAATAAATTATTCTTTTTCTGTTCAAAATTTTCACTTGATTTGCCATTAATAAACAGTTTCATATTCATAGATCTTAAGCTTTTGAAACGGGAACATGTTATTGGGGTCATATTACAATGTACCTGGAGCTGACTAAACTCAAAAAATCTTTCCATTGAATTAAAAATGCAAGAAGTTATGAAAATGACCCAATCACATCTTGGTAATTGGGCATAGGCTTTTATGAACCTTATTAAGGAAACAACAGTCTTAAATAAGATATTAGCTGATCGCGAAGCTCAGGTCGTTTCAAGGCGAAATCTATTGAAGCTTGAAGAAAGCCGAATTTATCCCCGACGTCATATCGATTTCCCTCGATGATGTACGAATATATTGGTTCCTTTTCCAGCAAAAGGTCTAAAGCTTCGGTAAGCTGGATTTCCCCCTTACAATCGGGCTGTACGGTTTCAAGGGTTTCAAAAATGGCAGGTGATAAAATATATCGGCCAATAATAGCCTGTGTTGATGGAGCCTCCTCAACTTTTGGCTTTTCCACTAAGTTTCGTACCAGAAATAAATCCTCATATTGTTCTTGGAAATTTACAATCCCATACTTTGAGACAGCGGCAGGTGACACTTCCTTACACCCGATAATGCTTGCTCGAACCTTGTTATACCGTTCCATTAGCTGTTTCAAGGCTGGGACACGACTATCCACGATATCATCACCTAATAGGACGGCAAAAGGTTCGTCTCCGATAAAAGTTTTGGCACATAGAACTGCATGCCCCAGACCTAATGGTTCCTTTTGTCTTACATAGTGAATATCCACCATATTGGAAATGTTCTCCACGATTGTAAGCAGATCATTTTGTCCTTTCTTTTGTAGTAGCATTTCAAGCTCTATGGATTTATCGAAATGATCTTCAATGGCACGTTTGTTTTTCCCCGTAACGATGATAATATCTGTAATCCCTGATTGTACCGCTTCCTCGATAATATATTGAATGGTCGGCTTATCGACAATCGGCAGCATTTCCTTTGGTTGAGCTTTTGTAGCAGGTAAAAATCGTGTTCCTAAACCGGCTGCTGGAATTACGGCTTTCTTTATCATAGCCTAGCCCCTTTTTAAGGTTCTTTTATTCCGCTTTTTGTTCTACCCTTCATTTTATGTAGTCATTGGTTGACCTATATCAAAAAAAGGTGAAAATAAATCCCTGAAAAAGAATAGATTTACCATTGAAGTAAATATTATGGATATATGAATTTCGTCAAGAGGTGTATATTTTGCCAATTGAAAATCAAGAGCGAAAACAAATCCTTTTTGCTTTACTCGTCATAATTTTATATCTCTCTCCTCTACTCATCCTTGGAGAAAATGCACATATTCGTGTACATGATAATTTGGATTCCAACCTTGCCTGGTATAAAGTGCTTTCAGAAAGCGGTGAGTTATTTGGTTCAATAAACGCCAAAATTCCACAGATTATGAATGGGCTGCCCCGAAATGCGTTTGGCAGTGAATTCAGTATTATCGTTTGGCTGCATGCCCTTTTTCCAACAATGGTTGCATATGCAATAAGCCAGGCATTAACAAGATTTATTGCTTTCTTTGGTATGTATATCCTATTAAAAAAACATTTCATTACAGGGAGCCAATCGGGATGGATTAGGGTTGGAACATCCTTAGCCTTTGCCCTTACTCCATTTTGGCCATCGGGAATGCTCAGCACGCTTGGGATGCCGCTAGCCCTTTGGGCTTTTTTGAATATCCGCAACAAGGACCACTCGTGGAAGAATTATTTGGTCCTTACACTTTTACCTCTATATTCAAGCATCGTACTTGGCTTTTTCTTTTTCCTGGTTGCAATGGGCCTTCTTTGGATAACGGATGTGATTAGGAGAAAAGGTTGGAATTTAAGGTTTTTTCTTTCAATCGTTTATATGACCTTCATTTTTGGTCTTGTGGAGTATCGTTTGGTTGCTTCTTTCATTTTTGATTCGGAGCCAAACAGCAGGGATGAATATTTTCACGCAAGGCTGCCGCTCGAGTGGGTCATTAAGCTTACTTTCAAAAATTTCGTTCTTGGACATACGCATGTCATGACTGTACATGCGCTTATCATCCTGCCGATTACAGCTTTTGCCCTTTATATTATTTTGATCAAAAAACTGTGGAGACAGGAAAAGGTTTTTGTTTTTTTGTTCGGTTTGAATTTTATGCTCTCCGCATGGTATGCATTTTGGTTTTATAAAGGCTGGCTTCCTTTAACAGAAAGGTTCCATACCTTGGATACTTTTAATTTTGCCAGATTTCACTTTTTAAGGCCGATGGTGATTTACTTGGGGTTTGCCCTCGCCATAAAAATCATCTGGGAATACAGTGAATTTGCTAAGAAAACCCTTTTAATCTTCATTGCCGTTCAAATCATGGTTTTAATGGGTTTCAATGAAGAAATCACTAACAATAAAAAACCATCTTTTAAAGAGTTCTATGCAGAAAGCCTTTTTCAGGATATAGAAGAGCATATTGGCCTCCCACAGGAAGAATATCGGGTTGCAAGCATCGGTCTACATCCTGCTATCGCCCAATTTAATGGGTTTTACACGCTCGATAGCTATAACAATTTCTATCCGCTTACATACAAACATCAATTTCGTCAAATAATTGAAAACGAATTGGCAAAGAATAAAACCATCAGAATCTACTTTGATGAATGGGGAGGACGTTGTTACCTATTTGCCGATGAGCTTGGTAAGCATTATATGTTCAAAAAAAGCTCGAAGAAAGAGTTGGATAATTTGGAGATTAATGTAGATGCGTTTAAAGGATTAGGCGGCAAGTATATATTTTCTGCCATACCAATCAACAACGCGAAGGAAAACGGGTTGGAACTGGATAGGATTTTCACAAAGAAAGGGACCGTATGGAAAATTCATTTATACAGAGTCATTTGAAAAGGGGGGGATATTGTGAATTCACCGATAGTGACGATTGTTGTACCTTGTTATAACGAAGAAAGTGTTTTACAGGATACCATTTCCCAGCTTTGTGGATTGGTGAGGGGTTTAGTCGAAGAAAATGTTGTGTCTGGTCAAAGTAAAATTCTATTGGTTGATGATGGAAGTAAAGATCAAACATGGAAGATCATATATAAGGAAACGATTAACAATGAATATGTTCGTGGACTGAAGCTTTCACGGAATGCAGGCCACCAAAATGCCCTCCTTGCCGGATTGTTTACAGCCAAGGAAGCCTCGGATTGTGTGATTTCAATTGATGCAGATTTACAAGATGATATTCAAGTCATCCCTGAATTCATTCGGAAATTCACTGAAGGATGTGAAATTGTATATGGCGTCCGCCAAAAAAGGGACCTTGATTCATTTTTTAAACGAACATCTGCAACTGGTTTTTATAAAATGATGAACAAAATGGGGGTCAACCTTGTCTATAATCATGCAGATTTCCGGCTAATGAGCAAAAGGGCGATCGTGGAGTTGGAACGATTTGAAGAAACGAATCTTTTTTTACGGGGAATCGTCCCGCTTATTGGGTTTAAGACGGACTCTGTTTATTATGACCGCAAAGAAAGATTGGCAGGGGAAACGAAATATCCATTTAAGAAGATGGTTGCTTTTGCTCTTGATGGCATTACTTCCTTTTCAGTAACACCGATCCGGCTTGTATTATGGCTAGGATGTCTTTCCTTTTTCATTAGCTTACTTTTTGGGTCATACTTTTTATGGTTAAAGTTTTTTGGGCAGACCGAAACTGGTTGGACTTCATTAATTACCTCCATCTGGTTGATCGGCGGACTCCAGTTGATTGCTGTCGGCTTGATTGGGGAATATATCGGTAAAATCTATAATGAATCCAAACGCCGGCCTAAATATATTGTGGATCTGGATTTATTTAATCCACTCGATTTAAATAAACGGGAGCAACTAGATAATGAACGGACAAGTATTGAAAAACTATCTAAAACACACTAACTCCTTTATCCGCTTTTTATTGGTTGGAATGGTCAATACAGGGGTTGGACTTTCCATCATGCTTTTCCTCATGAATGTTCTTGAATTATCTTACTGGATCTCTACCTTTTTCGGCAATGGTATGGGAGCAGTAACGAGTTTTCTGTTGAACAGGACTTTTACTTTTAGAAGCGATATAGATTGGCGGAGAGGGGTTGCCCGTTTCTTTTGCGTCATCCTGATTTGTTATTACGCCGCTTATTCTTTAGGACAAGCCATTGCAGAATCCTTGGAAGCATCCGTTCATTTTTCCATTCAGCAAAATGTGGCTGTACTTATCGGAACAATCTTTTATACAGTACTGAACTATATTGGCCAGAAATACTTTGTCTTTAAAAAAAGCAATTTGGGAACAATTCAAGAAGGAAGGAACTGATTAGAATCAAAGAATGCCCCTTTGGATGGAAATCAAAGTGGATTTCATGAAGCGAATTTTTGATTTTCAGCGTGGAGTTTATATATTGCAAACCTATCCAAGCGGGGGCAGATCCTTTTAATAAGAAAGGTGAACCGTTAATAAATTAGAGATTTAAACAGTTTCGTAATTCGGTAATTTTCCCCTTTAAGTACCCACCGTTTTGTTCTTTCATTTCTTAAAAATTGATTGGGAAGTTTCTCTTTTTTAACAAGTTATTCACCTTTTTCCTACCTTCGAATCATGCACTTGGATGACTTATGTTATATAAGTCAGAACAAAGCCTCACTCAAAATAAATTATTATTTTACTGTGCAAAATTTTCATTTACTTTTCTATTTCACCGGAGTATGATAATCAACAGTTTCGTATTTCTAAATCGCTTAAACCTTATGGTACGGGGGACCCGTTATGGGATTATTTTAACAATCCAAGGGGTGAATCCTTTCAAGGTAGGGCTACTCTTAGGTCCGAATCCGACAGCTAACCTCGTAAGCGTTATATGAGAGGGAAGTGGAGCTTGTTAGACAAAAAAGTGGATGTCTACAGGTCTATTTAGTTATGACTTGTGGGCATTTTTCCATTTTTTTGTTTTTCCTATAGCTGGGTAATATAAACTTATAACTTAAAAATGGTGGTGAATTCTTGATGTTATCTTCTATAAAGAGGTTTTTGATCGGGAGACCTTTAAAATCAAATGCACTAGGTGATCAAAAGCTTAACAAAACCAAGGCTTTGGCAATATTATCTTCTGATGCTTTGTCTTCGGTTGCTTATGGACCGGAGCAAATATTAATCGTTCTGATCACGGTCGGTGCTGCGGCATTCTGGTATTCCATACCCATCGCCATCGGAGTATTGTTACTGTTGGCTGCATTGATCTTGTCCTATAGACAAATCATTTTTGCTTATCCTCATGGCGGGGGAGCCTATGTGGTTTCAAAAAACAATTTAGGTATCAATCCAGGGTTGATAGCTGGAGGATCCTTATTGGTCGATTATATTTTAACTGTAGCTGTAAGTGTTTCTGCAGGTACGGATGCCATCACGTCCGCCTTTCCCAGCCTTCATGCATATAATGTAGGCATAGCCATCGTTTTTGTATTTCTGCTCACCATCCTTAACCTAAGAGGGGTTACAGAGTCGGCCTCTGTTTTGGCCTATCCGGTGTATCTATTCGTTTTAGCGTTGTTCATCTTGATTGGTGTAGGAATTTACAAAATCCTGACAGGTGGAGTCTCACCGGAATTACACGCGCCAATCGGGACTCCAGTAGCGGGCATCAGTTTATTCATACTGCTAAGGGCATTTGCATCAGGAAGCTCCGCATTGACAGGAGTCGAAGCGATTTCCAATGCGATTCCGAACTTTAAAGACCCAGCTCCGAATAATGCTGCAAAAACTTTAATAGCTATGGGTTCCTTACTGGCTGTATTATTTACGGGAATCGTATTCTTAGCCTACTATTTAAGCATTGTTCCTAGCGCAGAGGTAACGGTCGTCTCGCAGATTGCTGAAGAGATCTTTGGTCGGAATTTCATGTATTTCTTCATTCAAGGTACGACTGCATTGATCTTGATTCTTGCTGCCAATACTGGCTATTCCGCTTTCCCCTTGCTTGCGGTGAATCTTGCAAAAGATAAATTCATACCAAGGGCGTTTACGATTAGAGGGGACCGATTAGGATATTCCAATGGAATTATCATACTAGGACTTGCATCCATCATCTTAATAGTCGCATTTGGGGGACATACAGAAAATCTTATTCCACTTTATGCGGTAGGGGTATTTATTCCATTTACGTTTTCCCAGACAGGGATGATTGTCAAATGGATACGCGAAAAGCCAAAAGGCTGGATCATGAAATTAACCATTAATTCAATTGGTGCCACTATTAGTTTTATCGTCACGATGATATTCTTTTTAACCAAATTTACTCAGGTTTGGCCTGTTTTGATTTTTTTACCTATCATCATTTTAATTTTTCATCGAATTAGGAAGCATTATGAAGCAGTCGGAGACCAGCTAAGGATTACAACTTGTGAGCCTATCTTGCCAATAGAAGGGAATATCATTATTGTGCCTGTGGCCGGTATAACTCATGTGGTTGAGAACTCTTTAAATTATGCTAAATCTCTATCAGCACATCAGGTCATTGCCGTTTATGTTGCTTTCGAAAGAGAAGATGAAAAGAAATTTGAAGAAAAGTGGAAAAAGTGGCAGCCAGATGTTAGACTCGTCACACTAAACTCTTATTACAGGAGTATCATACAGCCATTAACTAAATTCGTGGATACAGTTGAACATAAAGCGAGTGAATCCAACTATAAAGTTACGGTAATAATCCCGCAATTTATTCCGAAGAAAGGCTGGCACAATATTCTTCATAACCAATCAAGTTTACTGATTAAGGCCTACTTGCTTTATAGAAGAAATGTAGTTGTTGCGACAGTTCCCTATCATTTGAAGAAGTAAGTTCCATTATCTAAGAAAAGAAGCAAACCTACATATGGTTTGCTTTTTTATTGGGCTCTGTTCGTATATATTTATAATCTCATAATAAAAAGACAGCACTACAGCTGTTTTTTTCCAACTAACGCCCCCGATATAATAAGATCATTCATTAATAACTCATTAAATTCACAATAACTATTATTGCTCAGTAAGGTGCAAGGATACTTCATCTTTCATAACATATAGGCTACTGGATTTTGCATTTGCTAACTAGAATATTTCACCATAATCATATTGGTGTTAGCCTGGGTAAATGCATGGTCATGATGTTAAGCATAACGGCAAGTTTAATGCTGTCATTCCTGTTGCCCGGCAAGCTGCGGTTTTACCGTTCTGGCCATCTCAATATGTGCAGTGGCAGCATCAATCAGCGGAAGGCCATTCGGTTTAACAGCGGTTATGGAGTCTCTATCAACAACACTGATAGGATCCATGCTTGGGGTCATGCTGGCTCTTGATTCACAAACTTTCATGATCATTTCGGTGAATCTGAATACCTTCCCAGTATATTCTTTGTGACTTTTTATATAAAGAGAGAGGATGTAAAAGAAACAAAAAGCGGGAGGGATTTGCTCCTTTCTTTGTGACTCTCTTGTTCTCCCTCATCTTTATCGGTACGACGGCTGTTTAGGAAAGTGATTATTTCAAGGTAGTGATGATTAGGAAATGGACATGCAACATCATAACACAATTAATATCACTATCGTCAAAAAGGGCTGAGACTGCAGCCCTTTTTGTGTTGAACACTATTTCTGCGGGAACTGGATAAAATTACCTAGGTTCAATTCAAATAATGCGAACAACATATTAAGAGAATATAAAATGAAATTTCCGTTAGTACATACGTATATGGGGGTTGAAGATGGATATATTATTAGCTCTCTTGCCTGCATTATTCTGGGGAAGCATCGTTTTATTTAATGTGAAACTTGGGGGGGGACCCTATAGTCAAACACTAGGTACAACGATTGGCGCTTTGATTTTCTCAATTGGTGTTTATATTTTTGCCGATATCAAGTTGTCACTTTTGGTGTTTGGCGTCGGGATCGTTTCTGGATTGTTTTGGGCCGTTGGACAAGCTAATCAGCTTAAGAGCATTGATTTAATGGGTGTTTCCAAAACGATGCCGATATCAACTGGATTACAGCTCATTTCAACGACTTTATTCGGGGTCATTGTTTTTCACGAATGGTCTACTATGAAAGCGGTCATTTTAGGCGTTTTGGCACTAGTTTTCATTATTATAGGAATTGTTTTGACCTCCTTGGAAGATAAAGAATCAAAAGAGGGCAAATCGGGAAACTTGAAGAAAGGTATCATTATTCTCCTCATCTCGACGTTCGGTTATTTGGTCTATGTGGTCGTAGCCCGGCTTTTCAATGTTAATGGCTGGTCAGCATTATTCCCTCAAGCGATCGGGATGGTGATAGGCGGTCTATTATTGACCTTTAAACATAAACCGTTTAACAAATATACGATCCGCAATATCATTCCCGGACTGATATGGGCTGCAGGGAACATGTTTTTATTCATATCCCAGCCCCGTGTTGGAGTGGCTACGAGTTTTTCCCTTTCTCAAATGGGCATAGTCATATCAACTCTCGGCGGGATCATCATATTACGTGAAAAGAAAACGAAGCGCCAACTAATTGGAATCGTTATAGGAATTATCTTGATTATCATAGCCGGGATTATGCTCGGATTGGCAAAAAGTTAATTGGAGGGTGATTAAATGTATACAGATTTAGAGGGTAAGGTCGTTGTTATAACCGGTTCATCCACTGGTTTAGGAAAGGCGATGGCCATTCGCTTTGTTCAGGAAAAGGCAAAGGTCGTGGTTAATTATCGCACTAAATCAGAGGAAGCGGACAGTGTATTGGAAGAAATCAAAAACAATGGTGGGGAAGCTATTGCAGTGAAATGTGATGTCACGGTTGAAGAAGATATGATTAACATTGTTCGATCTGCGGTAAAGGAATTCGGGAAAATTGATATATTCATTAATAATGCAGGAGTAGAAAATGCCGTTCCATCTCACGAGATGCCGTTAAGCGACTGGAATAGGGTAATCGACACCAATTTAACCGGTAATTTCTTAGGCTGCCGTGAAGCGATCAAGTATTTTGTCGAGAACAATGTTAAAGGGAATGTGATAAACATGTCCAGTGTACATGAGATGATTCCCTGGCCTTTATTCGTACATTACGCGGCAAGCAAGGGCGGTGTGAAGTTGCTTACGGAAACCCTGGCGCTTGAATATGCACCGAAAGGGATTCGTGTGAACAGCATTGGACCTGGAGCCATCGCCACGCCAATTAATGCCGACAAACTTGAAGATCCCGAAAAGAAAAAGGATCTGGAAAGCATGATTCCAATGGGGTATATCGGAAAGCCTGAGGAGATTGCCTCGGTTGCCGTATGGCTGGCATCTTCGGAATCCAGTTATGTAACGGGCATCACTTTATTTGCTGATGGCGGGATGACGAAATATCCTTCATTCCAAGCTGGAAGAGGATGAATGTATCTGCCTGGAAAAGGCAGGATTTAAATCGAGAAGGAGCACTGCCATCAAGGCTCATTTAACTCATGAATGAAGCAGCAAGAATCCCAGCAGAGCGATCTGCTGGGATTCTTGTCTTAAAAGCATTAACGAGTATGATGATTATACCAGCTAATGAAGTTATCGACGACCGTATCGATAAACTGGACAGTCGACTCATGTGTAAGACTGCCTTCGTCATTGATTTTGTCATGCACGGCTCCGACGTATACTTCATTCCCGGGAAGGAGCGGGGAGGAGATGCCTAGAGCGAATAGGATTTCACGTAAATGCAATTGAGCTTTAACCGTTCCTAATTGCCCCATTGACGCACCCATGATCCATGAAGGTTTACCAATCAAGACTTTATCCACACGTGACAACCAATCGATGGCATTGCCCAATACGCCTGGAATCGTCCCATTGTATTCAGGCGTTACCCATAGGACTGCGTCTGCATCAGCCACTTTGCTTTTAAATTCTTTCACGACTGCAGGAGGCTCATTTTCAATATCTTGATCATAAAAAGGAAGGTCCCGAATGTTTAAGATTTCGAGATCAAAACGATCTTGATATCTAGTTTGAATATATTTGGCAAGCTTTAGGTTGTAAGACTCTTTACGAATACTTCCCACTATTGCAACAATTTTCATCTTCATTACCTCCGATTGTTTATTTTTCATGGATAATCATGTTAATAAGCTCCACTAGTCTATTATAATTGGAAATTAAATGAAAGGGAAAAAGGATGCTTAGGAAATAATCTTTCACTGATCACCCTTCTTTCGAACAACGGTGGAATGCTTCTCCATAATGAAGCCAAAAAAGGAAGCGAGCATTTGCTGAAAAAGCATACCAAGTACAAGGGGTACAGCGACGGCAGCAGGGAAATAGGTAGTCGCAAGAACGGATCCTGCACTGATGCTTGGCATTCCTCCTGTAAATGTCAAGGTGATGATATCCCCCTTTCCCCATCTTGAAAATTTTACCGACCACCCAAGAATGGACATACCCTGAAGCAGCTATGAACAAAACCAAGAGGGCCATGATCATTAATTTCCGTTCCAAGCCAATAACCAGCTTATAGTCGTGATGAGAGGGTCTTTAGCATCATTCATTAACACTTCCTGAGTGAAAATTCTATTAAGTTAGTTTACCATATTCCCAAAAAACCTATTTTGGACAAATAACTAGTCCATTTTTTTCCTGGTTTTTGTAAAATGGGGAAAAGCATTTAATGGAAGGTGATATAAAATACGCCAAGTGGGAGTACTGTGTTTATCCATCATTTTGGTGACAGATTCCGCTTCCCATTACTATCACTGCTCCGAAAAACTCCGATCGGTCTAAAAGGGTCTGCAAGCTTTTCCGCATGGCTGTTCATTTAAAAGAGGTTTTAGGAAGAATTGTTCGATGCAGCGTTTTATATTCATTGAAAAATAGTTTAAAGTAGAGGAGAGGTGAAAGAAATGTCTGAAAAGGTATCCAGTATAATGTGGTTTAGTCTTGCAGTGCAAGCTCTGCTCGTTCTTGCAGATCAGGATGGATTATGTAATAGTGCTAAATTGGCCGATAAGCTTGATTCGGAGTCGGGTTTTCTCAGAAAAATATTAAGTAATTTAGTTAAGGCAGGGCTGATTCAAGCTAAAGAAGGCAGGGATGGCGGATATTCACTAGCCAAAAATCCCGAACAAATCATACTTGCAGATATATACGCTGCAATTAAATCCGAACCTTTTTCAAAGGGCTTCCTTGATGTGAATGATAAAAAATGCTTTCAGCCTTCTTCTCGCGACGCTTTATGCGGTTTGAAAAACGAGATGGAGAGCTGGATTATACAAGGCTTGGAACAAAAGACGATTGCTGATTTACTATCAAAATCTTAAAGTGAAAAACGAAACTAATAGGGTTTCGTTTTTCTTAAACTGTATTTGACAAAAGAACAGTATTCGTAATATACTGTTCCTGTAATAAACACAGTTAAATGGAGGTCATTATAAATGACAAAAAATACAATGAGTAAAGAAGAGTACCTAAATAAATCGAAAGAATTGAATATACCGCTAGAAAAGCCAAAGGTCCTTACTGATACAGACTTCCTTACGGTCGCAAAAGAACGGAGATCTGTTCGCCAATACGATGCTGAATACATGATGACTGAAGAAGAAATTAGAGAAATCCTGGAGGTTGCGATTCAAGCGCCGTCTTCTTCAAACTTACAGCCATGGAGATTCCTTGTGATTCAAGATAAGCAAACCCAACAAGAATTGCTGCCCATCGCAAATAACCAACAACAAATTGTTGATGCCTCTGCGGTCATTGCCGTTTTAGCTGATATAGAAGGCTACAAAAATGCAGAGCGAATTTATGGTGAATTGGTGGATAAAGGGATCATGAAGAATGAAATCAAAGAGCCATTTGTAGCTTCCATCATCCATAATTACGGTAACTTTTCTGCTGAAAAGGCTTTAAGTGTAGCCATGATTGACGGTGGCTTGGTTTCCATGCAGATCATGTTAGCAGCAAAAGCAAAAGGATACGATACAGTCCCAATGGGAGGGTTCGATGAAGCCAAATTTGTGGATGCATTCAATGTACCGGAAAACTTCAAACCTGTCATGTTAATCTCCCTTGGAAAAGGAACTAAAGCAGGATTTGAAAAAGTCCGTTTGCCACTAGATACTTTATTGACTTGGAATAAATACTAAGGTTCAACATATAAGGATTTTTGGAGCAAGGATTAGATACCAAGTAAAAGGATAGCTGAAATTCGCTATCCTTTTTTCGATATATTTTTAGATTTGCTTTGCGCCCCCGATAATAAAAATGATTAATTCTCGCAAGCGATAAATGGATATGTTACAATTTTTCCAGATATTTCTTTTAGGATATCTCCTCTGAACACCGACCGGCAAAACTCAGCATTAAGGGAGTAACAGAGCTAAAAAATTGGTCTTGACGCTGCATGCATTGGTTTCAAATGTTAGCCGTTCACAATAGATGGGAGGGAGTCGCTATGAAGAATGATATGAAAACTGAAGTGTTCTCTTGGTTGAAATCTATCTTATTCGCTTTTATGATCGTGTTTATTTGCCAACAGTTTTTATTTACGCCAGTTACCGTCAAGGGTAAATCAATGGAGCCGACTTATGAAAACGATGACCGGATCGTGGTAACTAAAATCGGAAAGCCAGAACGTTTCGATATGGTTGTATTTAATGCACCGGACGCAGATGCGAAGTATATAAAAAGGGTGATCGGTTTACCAGGTGACAGTATCGAAATGAAGGATGATATGCTGTTTATTAATGGAATAGAGTATACAGAACCATATTTGAAAACGAAAAAAGAGGAAATTCCACCTGAAGAAAATCTGACGGAGAATTTCACCTTGAATGATTTACTTGGGAAATCCAAGGTACCTGTTGGTCACTTATTTGTCATGGGGGACAATCGCAGGAAAAGTTGGGATGGAAGAAGATTTGGTTTTATTTCAGAGGAATCACTTGTGGGCAAAGTGGAATTTCGCATCTATCCATTAAATGAAATAGGGGTCCCAAAGTAAATGGATCTTAGTGTGTACACATGTTAAAGTTTAGAGGATAATTATATTGACTAAGTTGTATTTATAGAAAATGATGGATAAGAACCTTTTCCGATGGTTAAGGTTTTTCATTTTGGATTATGGAGGTTTTTAATATGACGAATGGGTTAGCCGCCATTTCCATCCCGATGCTGGATGAGGATATGGGACGGCAGGTAAAAGGCCATGTCGATTCACTGACGGTTCCTCAGGGAAGCTTAGGACGACTTGAGGAATGGATAATCGAATTGGCCAAGATGACAGGAGAGGCCTTTCCGGACATTTCTAAACCGGGTGTTATCGTGTTTGCAGCCGACCACGGAATTACGGAAGAAGGGGTGTCGGCATATCCAAAAGAAGTGACGGAACAAATGGCACTCAATTTCCTGAATGATGGAGCCGCCATCAATGTACTCAGCCGTGCGATAGATGCTTACTTGGACATTGTCGATATAGGGATCGATGCAGATATCGAGGCTCCGGAATTAACTTCGAGAAAAGTCCGCCGTGGAACTAGAAACTTTTATAAAGAAGATGCGATGACAAAGGAAGAAGCACTTCAAGCGCTTGAAATTGGATATGATCGTGCACAGGAAATGATTGCCCGTGGAGTGAACTGCCTGATTCTTGGTGAAATGGGAATCGGAAATACGACATCCAGTTCCGCCATCATTTCCGTCGTAAGCGGGAAAAGCTCCGAATTGCTAGTGGGACAGGGAACAGGTTTGAAGTCTGAAGGCATTTTACATAAGCAAAGAATAATTGAAAAAGCGATTTCGTTAAGAAAACCTAGTCCTGATGATCCAATCGATATTTTGATGAAAATCGGTGGATACGAAATTGCAGGTATGGCAGGGGCCATGATCGCTGCAGCGAATAACCGTATACCCATTCTTGTTGATGGTTTCATTACAACCACGGCCGCTGTATTGGCCAACCTCATTTCTGAACATGCAGCAGATTATATGTTTGTTGGACATCGATCGGCTGAACCAGGTCATAGAACAGCCATACAATTGCTTGGTAAGGAGCCGATCCTCGATATAGGAATGAGAATCGGAGAAGGAACAGGGGCCGCAGTGGCATACCCGATCCTAAAGGCAGCGACATTGGTCCTTAAAGAAATGGCAACATTTGACTCGGCAGGCGTGTCAAATAAATAAGAGAAATAAGAGACCTTCATGTGAAGGTCTCTTATTAGCAGTGAAATATTCTTTTAGTTTACTTTTACGTAATGGGTAATTGACCTTTATATTTCTTCATTTTCCTAACGACTGAAGGCTGGCTTATACCTAAGAATTTTGCCATTTCATATGTGGATTTACATTGTTTACTTGCTTTCATCATCATCCATTTTTCCACTTGTTCAAGAGCGGTTTTGAGATCACGGTCCTCAACCATCATTTGGTCGATCATTAAGGTATCATCTTTTTTCTCCATAGATACTTGTCCATGGAAATGGGAAGGGAGGAAGCCTGGGAAAATGATGGAGTCTTCCGAGGTCAGAATGAGCCGTTCAATCAGATTTTCCAATTCACGCACGTTCCCTGACCATTTATGCTGAATCAGGATTTCGTAAGTGGAAGGATGCAACTTCTTATCTGTTTTGTATTTCTTGTTGATGATTTCGAGATTATGATTGATTAAAATGGCAATATCTTCTTTTCTTTCCCGTAAAGGCGGTATATGGACGGGAATCACATTTAAGCGGTAATACAAATCGAGCCTGAATGTGCCCTTTTCGACCATTTCCTCAAGGTTTTGATTCGTTGCGGTTACAAGCCGGAAATCTATCTTATGCTCTTTTTTTCCGCCCACCCTTTTAAAAGTCTTCTCCTGTAGGACATTTAATAATTTCACTTGCATATCCAGGGGGAGCTCCCCGATTTCATCCAGAAATAAGGTTCCATTGTCTGCCTGTTCAATCAGCCCTTGCTTACCGTGCTTTTGCGCACCGGTGAAGGATCCCGCTTCGTATCCAAACATTTCAGATTCAAAGAGACTTTCTGGAATGGTACTGCAGTTGACTTCGATGAATGGCTCTTTGCTGCGGTAACTCTGATTATGTAGCCGGCGGGCGAAAACGCTCTTGCCCACCCCCGATTCCCCAAGAAGCATGACAGTAGCATCCGTTTTGGAAACACGGAGTATCGTTTTGGCGATTTGCCGCATTTCCTTGCTGCGATAGATCAGCTCCTCCTGTTCCCTCAGTTCCTCGACCTCCGATTGATATTCTTGAATCTTTTTCTCCAATTGACCGTACTGGTCCTGGAGGTTTCTGATTTCAGTTTGATCTTGGGCATAACTGACGACCCGAATCAATTCACCATCATCATCAAAGATGGGATAGGCAGTCGACATGACGATCTTTCCCGTCTTCGTATGCTGCATGATTTGAACAGGTGTTTTCTCTTTCAATACCATGGCAGATATTGAAGGCGTAAGTATTCCTTCCGTTTCGAGCTGATATACGGATTTTCCAAGATAATGGTCGGGTTCAATTCCATAAATCCACCAATGGTTAGGATTCGTAAATAAAATGAATCCCTTTTCATCAGTCACGGTAATATTATTATTCGATGTGCTGATGATGGTTTCCAAAACTCTTTTTACATTGTTTTCACTCATCATTTTCCCCCTTGTCCGCTTTTTCGGTTGATTCAAATATAAATCAAAATTAGAGGTGAAATCAAGAATTTTCAGATTCTTTGATTTGGAATTGAATCGTTTTTTTTGAAATCCGCATTTTTATAGGAGGCAGTAGCTCCGAGGTAGCAGTTCGTTTTTGGAATGGTTGGGAATAATGAATTTTCTTCAACACCTTTAAAAGCATCCTCTTCCCTTTGAGTGGTTAAAGATTTCCACACCATTCCAGGACAATATCACCCTCAAAGTTCAAAATAGATTAGTAGGTTAGCGAAGGCAGCTCTTATTTATATGGATACTTATACGGTTAACCTACTTATGTTTGGGTATTAATAAAGTAAGATGAATCAATTGAAGGAGTGATTGACTTGGCTGGAAACAGAACCTTGGGACAATATTTATACGACTGCTTAAAAGCAGAGGGCATTACAGAGATTTTTGGTGTACCCGGAGACTATAATTTTTCATTGCTAGATACTTTGGAAGAGTACGATGGGATTGAGTTCATAAATGGACGAAATGAACTCAATGCTGGATACGCTGCGGACGCCTATGCCCGGGTGAAGGGCATGTCGGCACTTATCACCACCTTTGGCGTTGGTGAGATGAGTGCATGCAATGCAGTCGCTGGTGCGTACAGTGAAAATGTGCCGCTCATTCATATTGTCGGCTCACCAAAGTCCATGATCCAAAAGGAGAAAGAGCTTGCCCATCATACGTTAATGGATGGAGATTTTGATGTTTTCCGTAAGGTTTATGAGCATATCACCAGTTATACGGCGATTCTTACACCAGAAAACGCGGGTAGGGAGATACCGGAAGCGATCAGAATTGCGAAGGAAAAGAAAAAGCCCGTTTATTTGGTAGTGGCCATCGATCTCATTACAAAACCGGTGATTTCCCACACCGAACCTTCCCAAAATAAGACCAAAACGAATGACGATGCATTGCAGTCAGCAGTGGAGCATATAAGGAAAATGTTAGAGGATGTGAAAAAAGCAGTCCTGCTTGTAGATATGAAAACACTTCGTTATAACTTGCAAGGATCCGTGCAGCAACTGGCTGAGCAGTTAAATGTTCCAGTCGCTTCGTTAATGCAGGGGAAAAGCGTGTTTGATGAGAGTCATCCCCTTTATATTGGTGTATACGGCGGAGCTTTTGGAAGTAAGGAGGTAGCTCAGGCCGTTGAGGAAGCGGATTGTATCATTGCAGTAGGTGCTGTTTGGTCAGACGTCAATACATCCAAAGGCACAGCAAAGCTTAATCCGCTGAAAATGATAGAGGTTCAACCTGACTCCTTAAAAGTGGGAGTTGCCAGCTATATGAATGTCAATGGTGAAGATGTTCTAAATGCTCTAAAAGAAATTGGTTACCGGCAGAAGGAATCTGTTGGAACAACCTCGTTTCCGTATGACACAATGGTCGGAGACCCAACAGCACCACTGGAAGCGGCCTCTTATTATCCTCGAATTCAGCAAATGTTGAAGGAACATGACATTGTGGTCACTGAAACAGGAACATTCTATTATGGTATGTCACAGGTTAGATTGCCAAAAGGGGCGACCTATATAGCTCAGGGAGGCTGGCAGAGTATTGGTTATGCGACACCCGCTGCTTTTGGGGCTTGTATAGCGGATAGAAACCGTCGTGTACTTTTGTTTACTGGTGACGGCTCGATACAGCTGACAGCACAGGAAATAAGCTCGATGTTGGAGAACGGCTGCAAACCCATCGTGTTCATCCTCAACAATAACGGCTATACGATAGAAAAATTCTTAAACGTAAAAGTCGATATAGAAAAACAGGAATATAACGAGATACCAGAGTGGGAATATACAAAGCTAGCTGAAGCATTTGGCGAGGAGGCCTTCACTGCGAGAGTCAGGACGAATGGAGAACTGGATGATGCCATCAAGAAGGCTCAGGAAATGAACGCCGAAAAACTTTCCCTTATAGAAATGATCGTGAAAGATCAAATGGATGGACCAGAGTATCTTAATAAAATAAGGCAGTATCTTGAGACGCAAGAAAAACAAAATTAATACCTATAGGCCTTCTATCGGAGAAGGCCTCAGTTTGTAGACAAAAGGGGTTCGGAATTAAAAAATTCCGAACCCCTTTTTGAGATTCCCTTTGAATTTTTGCCTGAAGTTAAGAGATTGGGGCTCTACGAGCCCACTATG